>JAVZVY010000001.1:0-107020 GCA_038878295.1 Candidatus Micrarchaeaceae archaeon
CACTGGGGCACGGCACTGCGCTCAGGTATAGCTTGCCAGATTCAAGCGTGCCATACGCTATTGCACGCTGCGGCACTGTGACGTTGCAGATTATTGCTCCGCCGGCCGCGACAAGATTAGGCTTGCACGTTCCTTGCAATTGGCCTATGCTACTTACATTGATAGTTATTGATGGATCTATTACCGGATATGATTGCGTGTTCGTCAGGAAGAGCGCAACCGATGACGAAACAGAATTTGAGCCGAAGACCATGTCTTGGCAGTACGCGCCGCTTACAAAACTGCATACCGGCGGCGCTATTATCGACGGAACGTATATTAAAAGCACGAGTATGCTTACGATTATTGCTATAATTATCAGCGCCCAGCTGTAGGTAAGCATGTATTCTATTGTTGATTGGCCTTTTGTGTCATCCTTGGAGGCCTTTGCCCTTGTGCGTCCATCAGACCTTTTCGCATGCTCCCGCATCGGACCACACGCAATAAGAATACTTTATATTAAGATATTTAATGGTATCCAAACAGCGGCCCGCGCTTTCTGCACAACCTTTTTAAACTTTTAAGGGAAAAATAGAAGAAGTGGTTCTGTATGGAGTATTACTTCTACACACTGCTAGCTGGCATAGTAGCATTGGCGTTTTCGTTTGCGGCTGCTGTGGCCGTGCTGAAGAAGCCTGAGGGCACAGAGAAGATGAAAGGAGTAGCCAAGGCGATAAACGAGGGCGCAACAGCTTACTTGAACAGGCAGCTTAAGACTATCGCAGTATTTGCGGTAATACTGCTCGTGGTATTTTTCTTCCTCAAGGATGGCGCTTACATAGACGTGGCTTTTATTACTGGTGCGGCAGCATCTTATGCTACTGCCTACCTTGGCATGAATATTGCAGTAAGGGCCAATGTGAGGACAGCGAAGAGCGCAGAGCTTGGAACGCCAAAGGCATTCGGCACAGCAATACTTGGCGGCTCTGTCACCGGCTTTGCGGCTGTCGGCTTTGGCTTATTAACCATAAGCCTGCTATTGATGTTTCTTACAATATCAAAAGTCGAACTGCTTATAGGCTATGGGTTCGGCGCTTCCTTAATATCGCTCTTCGCAAGGGTTGGCGGAGGCATCTATACGAAATCTGCTGATGTTGGTGCAGACCTTGTTGGAAAAACTGAGCTAGGCCTGCCTGAAGATGATCCAAGAAACCCTGCCGTTATTGCTGACAATGTTGGTGACAACGTTGGCGACTGCGCAGGAATGTCAGCTGATGTATTTGAGAGTTATGCGGTTACGCTCGTAGCGGCGCTGCTTATAGCGTTTGGCATTTCTGCGACAATGGCGCAGTTCAAGTACCCGCTTTACATAGCTGGCATGGGTGTGATAGGCAGTCTTTTCTCGATGCTACTGCTCCGCACAAAAGGCGAAAACATAACGCGCACGCTTTACTATGGTATACTTGCAGCGGTAGTAATATCGGCATTGCTTGACCTTTTTGTAACTATTTACTTGAAGCTGCCGCTTAGCTATTTTGTGGCAGTGCTTTCAGGGCTCGTGCTAGCGATATTGCTATTCTGGTATACGGACCACTTTACCGGAAACGAGAGCAAGTCTGTAATAAAGGTTGCTGACGCAGCAAGAGGCGGCGGAGGCACAGACGTGATAATGGGTCTTGCAGTAGGGCTCAGAAGCACATGGCCTTCTGTGGTTTCGGTGGCAGCTGCAATATTGATAAGCTATTACGCCGCAGGCATATATGGCATAGGAGTGGCCGCAGCGGGAATGCTCTCGCTCACAGCAACGATACTCACTATAGATTCATATGGGCCAATAACTGACAATGCAGGAGGTATAGCAGAGATGAGCGGCCTGAATGAAAGCGTTAGAAAAATCACGGACAAACTTGATGCAATCGGCAACACAACCAAAGCCACTACAAAAGGTTATGCGATAGGCGGCGCGGCACTCTCAGCAATAGCTCTTTTCGTGGCTTTCGCCAACGCTGTGCACCTGCAAGTCATAGACGCGTTGAATCCCGCAGTAACAATAGGTATATTCGTAGGCGCGTTGTTGCCTTTCATATTTTCATCTTTTCTCATGGAGGCGGTTGGACGCACCGCCAACATGATGGTAGATGAGGTAAGAAGGCAGGTCAAAACGATAAAGGGCCTTCTACAAGGCAAGGCGAAACCAGACTATGCTAGGGCCGTTGATATAGCAACGGTTAACGCACTCAAAGCGCTTGTGCTTCCTGAGGTTGTGGCTCTCGCAACGCCAATAGTGCTCGGCCTTATTTTGGGGAAGGCGGCCCTCGGCGGCTTGCTTGTAGGCATGATACCTGCAAGCTTTGTAACAGCACTATTCATGGCGAATTCTGGAGCAACTATGGACAATGCCAAGAAGTATGTTGAGGCTGGCCACTTCGGTGGAAAGGGTAGCGAAACGCACAAGGCTGCAGTAGTTGGCGACACGCTTGGTGACCCTCTCAAGGATACGGCAGGCCCGTCATTAAACTCAATGATAAAGGTCATAAGTACTTTGTCGATATTGCTGGCTCCTGTATTCGTGTCTTTTGCATTAATATAGTGGTAAAATGGGCTTATTCGAAAATGTGAAGCGAGGCGCAAATTCGCTCTTTTGCCCTGAAAAGTCAGCTACGGGCAAGCTCAGCATATCGGCATCGCTCAAAATTTACTATCCAATAGCCATAATAAGCACAATCATATACATCGCCCTTGCATCAATCATGCATTTTTATGGAATTGTGCCCGGAGGATTCTTAGGCAATTATTACAGCATGATGGGCTATGTGCACGGCTTCGGCGCCGCTGGTATATTAGGCAAGGCCATAGGGTTTGCGCTCTTCGCCCTAGTGTTAATTCCTATAGGCATCTTCATAAATGCGGCAATATATCATGCAGTTGGAAAATATCTGCTCAAGGCGTTCAATGGCACATATGAGAAGACTTTTGCAGCTGCAACGTTCGGCGAGATGCCGCTGGTCCTGTTTTACTGGCTGACAGCACTGCCGGTTGCCGGCATTGTATTTATAGGGATATTTGCAGTGTGGGGCATAATAGTCTTCATAATAGCGCTCGCGGCCCAGCAGAAGACAACAAGAGTATCAAGCGCCGTTGTGCTCTTTGCAACTGTCTTCATTGTGGTGATACTTGCAATGCTATTTGCTGCCCTTTATTCGATTGCGTCTCTTCCTGCAACTGTTCCTCCGGGCTACCCATATGCTTGATGACCCTGGCAATGTGAAGCATGACGCAGATGCATGTGGCATAAGAATATTGGAAAGAGTTGGAAAACGTGGAGAAAAAAAGCATAGTTTTGCCGGAATGGAGAAGGAAACTTTTAGAACAGCATCTGCTTGCGGCACTTATAACACTTGAATTAGTCCTGAGTGTAGTATTTCTTTTAGTGGCATATTTTACGGGAAACATTTACTTTAAAGGAGTCGGAGTTGGATTGGTAATTTCTTGGGTAACAAGTGGCATAGCCTATTTATTCAAGAAGAAAATGGCGCAACCATAAAAATAAAGCTTTTACCTGCTTGTTTTGGCTTGACTGACTTTGCCAGTTCTTGTATGGCTTGCCTTTGTCTTTCGCTATATAACTGGTAGTTGATGGATTGGCGTGCCTAGCAACTAGAGGCTAGGACTATGTTGCCATTTATCGCTTTTGCGAAGCATTGCGAAGGTTTATCTCTATTTTCATTCATATTTCATATATGCAGGAAATAATCGTTGATAAGGCTGTGAAGAAATTCGGTAGCACATTGGCCCTTGCTGGGCTGGACTTCGCCGCTTCTAAAGGAATAAATATAATACTCGGCCCAAATGGCGCGGGCAAAAGCACGCTGCTGCGGTGCATAGACGGCCTTTACAAACTCGATTCTGGAAGTGTAAGTGTTTTTGGCGTCGACCCCTATATAGACTATAGCATTAGAAGCCGCGTCTCGCTGCTAACAGAAAACTATGCGCTTTATGATGATCTTACAGTAAAAAACAATTTCCTCTTTTTTGGAAGGCTTTATGGTTTAGAAGACAGTCACATTATGGAAAAGGCAAAATCTCTGCTCGATATGTTTGACGCTTCTGAATACTTTTTGTCAAAAGTCAGCACTCTGAGCAGAGGCACTAAGCAGAAGGTAGCTATAGCGAGGGCAATGCTCAATGATCCCAAAGTTCTGCTTCTCGATGAGCCAACTGCATTTCTAGATATACATGCATCAAATCAAGTGAGAGATTCGCTGGTGGAGTTTGCTAGAAGTGGCGGCTTGGTTGTTTTTGTGACTCAAAGAATAGAGGAGGTTGCAAAATTCAATGCAAGTATATACGTAATGAGCAGAGGCAGGATTGTAAAGAAAATAGGCGTTGGGAAAGCATTTGATTTGGCCCTAAGGAATGCTGACATAACGATAAGGTTTGCGAAACCTTTTGATGCATCTAAAATTGCAGGAATGCATCTGAGTGCGACAAAGAGAGGCGCCATTACTGAGATAAAGGTAAGGGTAAAGACATACAAAGAGATAAATGAAATCGTAAAATCCTTGATAGACAGAGGCGCGTATATAGCTAGCGTGAATTACGCTGAGCCAGAATTGGAGAAGTTATACGCATGATATTATGGATTTAGCAAAGGCAAATGCTATAGCGATAAAGGACATGAAGGAGGTGTTTAGCAGCGTATCTATCTACGGGCCAATGATAGGCGTGCCGCTTTTCTTCGCCATAGTGCTCCCGGTGCTTACTTTTTACGTTGCTGAATATGCAGCACCTGGAATAGCAAGCAAATTTGTATCAGCTGTAAGCGTGCACGCAGTGAGTGTAGGTTCCCTTGCGTTTATGAGCTTTTTCTCAGTAAATATACTTGGGCCTATTTTCCTTACGCTTCCTATAATAACAGCTTCGGTAATAGCTGCTGATAGCTTCGCAGGTGAAAAAGAGCGCAAAACTGCTGAAGCATTGCTTGCAATGCCGCTCAGCAATTTTGAATTACTTCTTGGCAAAATACTCGCATCATTTATCCCAACAGTGCTGCTTACATTCGCAATTTTTGCAATTTACGGATTGACGACAAACTACCTATCTTATGCCGCTTTCCACGCAGTTATACTTCCTACAGCGCCTTGGCTCATGATGATCGCTCTTACGCCATTCCTTGCAATAGCAGCGATAGGCGTCGTGGTGCTTGTGTCTGCACATGTTAGGGGCGTCAAGGAGGCGCAGCAGATAAGCACTTTGCTTATTCTGCCGCTTCTTGTCATGCCGTTTATGGCTATATTAGGTTTTGTGAGCCTTACAGTAGATTTTTTTGTTGAATTGCTTGTGTTCGTAGGGCTAATTGACGTATTTATCGTGTATATCGGCGCAAATAGGTTTGAAAGAGAAAATCTCGTATAATCTCATCAAACGCGCTTACATGTACGTCCTAGCGCGGCGCAAAAATATATGAGGATATAAAAGACCGATAACAAATTTTAAAAAGCATCTGATTTATTTTCCTATCATGACAGGCAAAAATATCAATAGCCCTAAATCCGATGAAGAAAGCGGCTCAGTAACTCCGCAGGAAGCGGTTAAAAGACTTATAAACTGTTTTGAAACCGCAAATAGGGAGATAAACGAGGCATTAAATCTTAAGGTGCCGGAGAAAGAATTGAAGGCAAGGGTAAAGATTTTTGTTGGAGACGCATTCAAAAAATGCAATGTTGACATAAACAACCCCACCAAGAAAGGCTTGATCGAAGCAATGAACCTCTGCAAAATAAATACAGAAAAGATGCTAGGCAAGGACGCTGAGCCCATAATAAAAAAACACTACAAGGAAATGAGCGAAATAATAGAAAGGCTTCCGGATTAGCCGGTTGCTGCAAAATTGTGCGCGACTTGATGGCTCAGTATTATTTATCTATGCAAGAATGCTCGAAAAGAAACTTGTGAAATCATTTGCGGGATGATGCCATTGCGTCGAGTAACTTTGCGTGGAATTCTAGCTTATCCAGCAAAAAATTCCAGATCCTGCCAGAGCTGATAAATTCATCAAATTCCTTCAGGTATGAATAGCTAAGAAACGTCGCCATGCGTTCAGCCGAGTCCATGTCTACGCTGCCTTTTTTGAATGCTTTGTGGCCCCACACGTATGTAAGCAATCCGCCAGGCATGAGCAACATGCGCGACCAGTTTGCTCTGTATTCCGATATTTCGTGACCCCATCCTGACTGGAAGATGGCTAATCCTTCTGTTTCTGGCCATATAAGCCTTCTTGCCTTTTCATATTCCTTTTCACCGGCAAATCTCTTTGCCCATTCCATTATCTTTCTCGCGATTGGAAGTTTCTTAGGAAAAAGACTCTCTTCCCGCTCTTTCCACTCTTCTTCCTGTGCCTTCCTTCTTGCATCTGCCTCGGATGCCTTCTCACGCAGCACCGCGCTCTTTTTTTCAACTTCGCCCAACTTCTTAATGAATGCTTCGTATGTCATTCAATTCACCAAATGGTAAGTATTATATAGCCAGAACTATATAATAATTTTTGATGAAAATATTCCTATAGGAATTGATATCATGGCATATGTATTGCCAGACATAAAGGAAATTGCCAAAATCAGGCGGCGGCTCGGTCTCTCGCAGAAGAAGCTTGCCAAAAGCGCGGGCATAAGCCAGTCGCTGCTTGCTAAGATAGAGAGGGGCACTGCAAATCCCTCCTACAAAGCTATCACAGCTCTCTTTGATGAGTTGGCCAAAGCAGAATCAGCAGATTCTAAGAAGGTCTCAGACATAATGGTAAGAAATGTGATAGTGCTTGATGCCGGTGAAAGAGTTTCCAATGCAGCGAAACTTGCAAAAGAGTACAGGATCTCCCAGTTTCCGGTGACAAAGAATGGGGTATACATAGGAAGCGTGAGATCTGTTGACCTGCTTGGTGCGCACAGGGGCGAATCCGTTGCCGCATACGTAAACTCTGATTTCCCGACTGTCGGCGAAGACATGCCGCTGGAGGTGGTATCCAGCATCATATCTGCCACTGGCTTGCCTGTGGTTGTGCTGTCAAAGGGCAAGGTTGTCGGCATAATAACCGCGGATGACCTGCTTTACAGGAAGGCGTGACTATGCTGCAATGCTGCGCCGAATGGCATTGCACTGCTGTTTATTCTGCGCGCAGTATTGCTGGAAAAAGTCTTTACCTGTTTCTGCCTTATTTCTCACGTAAATGTTATGAAAGATCGTAGTGCATTTTTATACACATGTACGCATGGTGCCATCAGGCGCAGCTCCGTTTGGGAGCAGCTTGTGTGCGGTTCGGGCACGACGGGATTTGAACCCGCAACCATCTGGTCCGAAGCCAGACGCGCTGTCCAAGTTGCGCCACGTGCCCAGTTTGATGCGTGCTAAAAGGCAAAATGCGGCACGCTATTCCTCTTCCTTCTTGTCTATTATTTCGATGCCGTCAGCGAACTCTTTTTTCATTTTTGAGAATAAGTTTATTATGCCACGCCTATCTTCGTTAGCTATTGTATTAAAAGCCCAAAATGAGAAAAGATGGTCTGCTATAGAACCACTCAAAACTTCTTCCATATCAGCCTCGCTTATGTTCTTCCAGCCTTCTTCAAAAGCATTATGAGTCTCTTCTATTATTGCGTCGCGCTCAAAGGGCGCATCGCTATGCAGATAATTGTAAGTCTTCCAGGAGTGGTTTGAGGAAAGTGCTGCTACAAGCGCTGCCATTTTTTTCATTTGTTCTTCTGAAGCGCTGAGTTCTTTCTTTTTCGATATTTTGCGGATCTCGTTTACAAACAGCTCATACTTAGTTGAGTTGTTCCTATTCGGCATGCCATCTACTAATACTTGCGCAAATTAAGATTTAAAATTATCGCATTTCTTTATTTTTGTTATAAATTGGTTTTATTAGTTTGACCATATGCAAAATAATATGATTTGCCATACTGACAAATTCTGTGCTTGGATCACATCGCGTTAATCAGCCGGTGCGATGCAAGCTCATTCTGAATTGCTATGTGCTATTAGATCGAATGACCACATCAGATTCGCCTATGCGGACTTCGCCTTTTAGCTTTTAAATTGAGGCGATAGGATGTTGAATTTTAGATGCTTACCCTTTGAGATAAATCCAATCCCTGAAGCGGGGATGCATTCTCTCTTTTCGAAGGCAAATCCTGTGTACACCAGTGAAGATAAAAACATGAATATAGCGGCCAGAATTGTGGCAAGGAGTAACGGGCATGCGAAGAAGCATCCAAACGCTACGTTGCATTGGCGGTAAAACAACTGGGAAGCAGCGTTTCTGATATGAAACTTGCAGACTCATTTATGGGGTATGAATTGGAAGTATTCTTGATTACAAATGCAAATTCATAGGCTACGCAAAACGTTTGCCTATAGGCGCGTCTTTTCACGACTGAGGGGTATTCGGGCTTGCAAGGAACAGGTTTGTAAGCATAAAGAAAGTTGCAGTACATGCATTTGCATGCACGATTGCCTACTCGGCGAGGTACGCATAAATGTCGCGTTGATGTGACATGATTGGAAAACGATAAAAGGCGAACCACATGTTATGATAGAAAACTCAACGCCCTAGAAGCGACTTCAATGCAAAGTATATAAATGTTAACTTATAGATATTAAACGTAAACATTGCGTAAATTTTTTAACGATGCATTTACGGTTTTGGCTCGTTATTTGCGCGGAATTATGTTGGTAATGGTGATAAGATGATAACATCTATGGTAGTGGAGAAGGTTGAAGCAACAAGAAATACGAATGAAAACGTGGCGAACATGCGGTTTAATATAAACTTTGATAATGTTTCTGCAGATGGCGACTCCGTAAAGGTTGCATATACTTTCGTTGCGTCTTATGACAGCACTGCCGATGCAAACGCGAAAACCGCAGGAGAGATAAAAATAATCGGAAGCATACTGTCAAAAGAGAATAAGAAGGACGTGGACAGAATAATTAGCACTTGGAATGAGAAAAAAACGCTGCCGATTGACTACGCGGAACTGCTGATAAATGCGATAAATTTCGAATGCGGTTCGAGAGGCACGCTTATTGCATATTCAATAGGGCTTGTACCGCCATTGCCCATCACACGAGCCAAGTTGCAGGAAGCACCTGGAAATTCCGGCAAGTGAAATCAACGGCGCAGCAGCAGATTTCGGCCAATTTTCCAGCCGTGCCAAGTTCAGCTGAGAAATTGTTATGGAGGTCGTTGAATTTAGGGGCATAATAATAGACGTAGATTATGTAATAAGAGACGATGCGGCTGTAATCAGGTTTGTACTGAAGAGCAAAGACGGCACTCTGCACACTTTCTTCGACAGGAACTTTCTGCCTTATTTTTATTTGGTCCCAAACGACATCGGCATATCAGCAAATGACATAATGGATATTTCAGCGAACGATTTTGGATCTGAAATTAAGCCTGTGAAGGTCGAAGAGAAAAGAATGCTTCTTATGGGAAAGGAGGTAAGAGTGTTTGCCGTGTATGCAAAGCAGCCAAAGCAGGTACCAAAACTGAAGGAAGCTGCAGATAATTTTGGCGAATGCTTCGAGTACGACATAGTCTTCTGGAAGCGTTACATAATAGACAAAGGGATCGTGCCTCTTCGCGAGAATATTGTAAAGGCGCATGTGGATGGAAATGAATTTGTCGTGGATTCGATAGAAAGTCTCGCTAAGGAAAGCGACGTGCCGCTAACACACATTTCTTTTGATATAGAAACTTACAATCCAATGGGAGTCCCGCGCCCATCGACAGACGCGGTGATAATGATAAGCTATGCGTCCAGCCTCAAAAACGAGGTTCTTACTACCAAGAAGATAGCGAGGGATTTCATAGCCACGTTCGACAGCGAAAAGGCGATGCTTGCTGGCTTCTCTAATATAATAAAAAACATCGACCCTGACATAATAGCCGGATACAACTCCTCGAATTTCGATTTGCCGTATCTTCTGGAAAGATGCCACAAAAACGGGCTCAGGTTTGATATTGGAAGATTCGAAGGAGAGGAGATTAAGAAGGAGCATCACGGCCTCGTAGAAGCTGTAAGGATTCCTGGGAGAATAAATTTCGACGTTTACAACGTCGCGAGGTTTGTGTCTGTAGTCGGCGCTTCGGAGCGCCTGATAAAGGTAAACAACCTTACCCTGAAGGAGGTTTATCACGCTGTAACCGGCAAAAACAAGAAGAGTGTTGAAAGGAAGGATATATGGAAAATATGGCAGGATCCGAAGGAAGTCGAGGAACTTGCTGAGTATTCTCTCAGCGACTCGTTATCGTTGGACGAACTTTACGATTTCTTCCTTCCACTCATGATCGAGGTCGCAAAAGTCTCAGGGACGACGCTAAGCGAAGTAGCGATATCTACAACCGGCCAGCTTGTCGAGCATCTTCTAATGAGATACGCGCATATGAACAACCAAATAATACCGAATAAGCCAGCTGAAAGCGAAATAGCTTCTAGAGAAGAGAGCCCTATAGAAGGCGCGTACGTGAAAATGCCGGATGCGGGCATTTACGAAAACATTGCCGTGCTTGACTTTAGAAGCCTGTATCCATCAATAATAATAGCGCACAATATAGACCCGTCAACTATATGCGGCAGCGATTGTGAAAATTACTACGAATCGCCAATAGGCACAAGGTTTTCGAAGGACAGGCAAGGGATTATCCCGATGATACTTGAGATGTTTATAAATGAGAGAAGCGAGGTCAAGAGAGAATACAAGAAGGATCCTGATAATAAAACGCTTGCAGCCAGGTCGCAGGCACTCAAGATAACAGCGAATTCCTTCTATGGTTATCTCGGCTATGCTAGATCAAGGTGGTACAGCAGAGAATGCGCGGCAAGCATAACCGCATTCGGTAGGGAATTCATAAAGAATACAATAAGCAAGGCAGAAGCCGCTGGCTTCAGAGTTATATATACTGACACAGACAGCTTGATAATGCTTCTTGGAGACAAGAGCAAAGACGATGCGATGGGCTTTCTGAAGAGTGTGAATGACAGCCTGCCGCACGCGATGGAACTTGAGCTTGAAGATTTCTATACTAGGGGTGTCTTCGTAAGCAAAAGCGTAGGCACGGGGGGCGCTAAGAAAAAGTACGCATTAATATCTGAATCAGGCAGAATAAAGATAAAGGGCTTCGAGCTTGTAAGAAGAGACTGGGCAAAGATAGCCAGAGATACGCAAAGGGCTGTGCTTGAGGCCATACTCAAGGATGGCAGCAAGGAAAAAGCCGCAGAAGTAGTCCGGAACACGATTGCGGAAATAAGGAAAGGTACAGTGCCTCTAAGCGAATTTGTGATTCACACCCAGCTTAGAAAAGATATAAACAACTATGACATAAAGGCGCCGGAAGTTGCTGCAGCAAAGAAGGCAATCGCAAATGGCACAAAGAAGAGAAGCGAGCTCGAGGGCGTTTCGATAGGCTACATAATAACTAAGCATGGAAACAGCATTTCGGAAAAGGCAATGCTTGAGGATGAGGCTACTGATTATGATCCGGAGTACTATATAGACAACCAGGTGATGCCAGCGGTCATGAGGATACTTAGGGAGCTCGGATACGACGCTGAAGAGCTCAAGGGCGGCGGCTCCCAGAGGAGGCTTTGATATGGGAGAAGCAAAGGAAGTTGGAAAGGTTTCTTATGATGCATTGAGATTCGCAAGGAGCATAATAAAGGAGGGCGTTAGCGTTCGCGAAGCGGCTGAAAAAATTGAAGGATTCATCAAGGAGAAGGGTTTCGATTTGGCGTTTCCGGCAAACATATCAGCAAACAGCGTTGCGGCCCATGACACCCCAGAGGCGAATGATGCAAGAACCTTCGGAAAGGACGTTATAAAAGTCGACGTCGGCGCAAGGAAAGGCGATATTTTGGGCGACTGCGCAATTACGTTAGATCTCTCTGAAAACTACGGGAAGCTTGTGGAGGCAGCAGATGAGGCATTAAATTCGGCGATAAGTGTTGTGAAGGCCGGCGTAAGCATAAGCAAAATAGGCTCTGAAGTTGAAAAAATCGCAAAGGCAAGAGGATTCAAGCCCATAAGAAACCTGGGAGGGCATGCTATAGAGGCGGGCAGCTTGCACGCTAGGTTTTTCATACCGAATTTTGACAACGGAGACGAAACAAAGCTTGAGGAAGGCCAAACAATAGCGATAGAGACTTTCATAACTGACGGCGCAGGCTACGTCGAAGACAGCGAATATGTGCAGATATTCCAAATGCTTGGGATGCCGACGCTCAGGTCTCATACATCAAGGAACATAGCACAATACATAAATTCGAATTATAGCACCTACCCGTTCGCGTTGAGATGGCTCAGCAAGAAATTCGAATCAGAATTTGCGGTAAGGTCCGCCATAAATGAGATGGCCGCACACGACGCGCTTGAAGCGTTCCCAGCTCTCGTTGATAAAGGAAAAGGTATAGTGGCACAGGCCGAGAAGTCGATGATAGTCGAAAAGGATTCGTGTTTAGTGCTTACAGAATAGCGCATTCACTAGGATGTTGAATTTTTAAATATTTGTTCTTCTAGATAAAACCAAATTCACAGCAAGGGGTTGCCTTTTTATCTCAAATTACAGAACCTTGCATGCAGAGGGAAAGGTAATAACGGCCTTGCAAAGCTGCTTTGCAAGGATAAAAGTTGTAATACACGCATTTGCATGCTTGGTTGCGTATTTGATTAGATATTCATGAATAATGCACTGGCAAAAATTGGAAAAACGATAAAAAGGCGAATCAGGTGTTACGATAGAAAACTCAGCAGCCTAGTTCACAATTATAGATAAGTTTTTATATCTTCAATTAGATTAACCATCGGTAGCATGTTTTTATCGAGAGGCTACAAAAAATTTAAGCATTTGAAGCCAGGCAGGTACAAAGTTTATAAACAGAACCATTTGAAAAGTTGGCATTTGCTTCAATTGCAGAGCGCAATGGAGTACCTTATGACATATGGCTGGGCCATACTTGTGATCGCAGTTGTTTTGGGCGCGCTTTACAGCCTTGGGATATTCAATTCTATAAATTTTGCTCCTAGGGCTCAGCCAGGTGCATGTCAGGTTTCGCGCCCAAACGGTCCAGGAACGATACAAATACTTAGTTTGACTGGGGAATGCAATGAACTTCCCGAGTATGTCGGTCAGTTTGCTGGCAATGGCGAGGTGATGGCTACGACAAACCAGGTTAACATGAGTCAGGGCGGTTACAATACCGTTACCTTCTGGATGTACTGGAACAATGTAACAAATGAGATTCCATTCAGCTTCACTTCATATTCGCTATGGATAGCATCGCCAACATGCTTTGGTTTCAGCAGTGGAGGGGGCGACGCATATGGGATAAGTCCTGCAGGGCTCTCGAACCACTGGATTTTTGTGGCCGCAGAATTCTATAACGGTCCTTACACAGGCAATAGTATATTATACATAGATGGTGTTCAGCAGAGCCTTTCTCAATGCTCTGGAACCGCATCGAGTGGGGCTGCATCGCCGACTGTTTACATAGCAGGAAAGGCCGGAACAAATTATTTCACAGGTATGATTGCTGATGTGCAGCTTTACAATGTTTCGCTCTCGCAGCAGGAAGTTCAGGCGCTTTATAATTATGGAATAGGCGGCGCGCCTGTATATCTCCAGAAGCTAGCCGGCTGGTGGCCGCTCAATGGCAATGCCAATGACTATTCTGGAAATGAAAATCAAGGAGCTGCTTCTGGAGTAAGTTATGCAGGCAATTGGCAGGCCAGCTACACGAAAACCTGATGAAGTCAGCTGCACTTGCTGTATCCGCATACTGGGCACGTGGCACAGCCTTCTGCAGCTATCATCGTGCTGCCACATTCGGGACATTTGATATCGCTGTATTCGTCGAGTTTAAAAGACTTAAGCTCCTCCTTGAGATGGATGAGCGTTACGCTCTGCATGCTCTCGTCGCTGGTTGCTTTGTGAGCTTCGGCTGCTTTTTTGAGCGTAGACGATGCAGAAATGTTGTTATTTGATGCTGTTGTCAAGACTTGCGAGCTTTTGCTTCCGTTTCTGTAAATGGTTATGCCCCTGCAACCGTATTTATATGCCATAAGGTATGCGGCTTCAACGTCCTGAGGCGTAGCGCTGTTCGGAAAGTTTATGGTCTTTGAAACCGCGTTGTCTACGTACTTTTGGAATGCAGCCTGCATCTTCACGTGCCATTCGGGAGCTATGTCAAAGGTCGTTACGAAAAGCTTCCTCACCTCCTCTGGTATTTCATCTATGTCCTGTATCGATTCGCGGCCCACAAGCTTGTGAATAAGCGCGTCGCTGTAAAAGCCATATTTTATCGCAAATTCCTCGAATGTTGGATTTACCTCTATTAGATTTGAACCAAGGCTTTCCCTGACGTTTCTCATGTATGCTACAGAAAACAAGGGTTCTATTCCGGAGGAGGCGCCGCCCGAAATTATGCTTATTGTGCCTGTCGGCGCTATAGTAGTTATAGTAGAGTTCCTTAATGGCTTCATTCCGAATTTATACCAGATGCTGTTTTCGAATTCAGGAAATGGACCGCGCTCTTCCGCAAGCTCCTGCGACATTTTCCTGCCCTCTTCGGTTATGAATTTCATTACCCTCTCAGCAAGGAGCAGCGCTTCATCAGAATTGTATGGTATGCCGAGCTTTATGAGCATGTCAGCCCAGCCCATTACGCCAAGACCTATGCGCCTTATGCTTTTTGAAACCTTCTCTATCTGCGGTAATGGGTATTGATTCGCATCTATGACGTCGTCTAGGAATCTTACCCCTAACCTGGTCATATAGCGCAGTTTCTCCCAATCGATGTCGTATCCGGTTTTTGTCTGTTTGACCATCTTAGAGAGGTTTATAGATCCAAGATTACAGGAGTCGAATGGATATAACGGCTGCTCTCCGCACGGGTTTGTCGACTCTATTGGACCAAGTTTAGGAACCGGATTCGCGGTTGACGAGTTCATCCTGTCTATGAATACTACTCCTGGATCGCCTGTGCGCCACGCCATAGTGGTTATTAGATTCCATACGGCCCTTGCGTTAAGTTTGCCCACAACCTTGCCGTTTCTTGGGTTGATTAGATTGTAATCAGAATTGTTCTGCAAAGCCTTCATGAACTCGTCGGTAATAGCTACTGATATGTTGAAGTTCTCCAATACGCCTTCCTTTTCCTTTGCGACTATAAAGCTCAGGATGTCTGGATGATCTACACGCAATATGCCCATGTTTGCACCGCGTCTCTTGCCACCCTGCTTTATTTGCTCGGTTGCTGAATCAAAAACTTTCATGAATGAGATTGGCCCTGAAGCTATGCCGCCAGTAGACCTCACAACGTCGCCTGCGGGCCTAAGCCTGGAGAAGGAAAAGCCTGTGCCACCGCCAGATTGATGCACAAGGGCGGCCCATTTCACGGCGTCGAAGATTTCAGGAATTGAGTCACCAACCGGCAGAACAAAACATGCGCTAAGTTGCCCGAGTTTTGTGCCGGCATTCATAAGGGTCGGGCTGTTAGGCATGAATTCGAAGCTTGTCATGGCTTTGTAAATGCTTTCTTCGAACTCCTTGATCTTTTCTTCGCTGGTGCCGTATGTGTGCTCCACACCAGCTATGAATTTTGAAACCCTTTCGAAAAGCTGCTTTGGCGTCTCTATTATCTTTCTGTTTTCGTCCCTCTGCAGATAACGCGCTGCTAGCACTATCAGAGTGTTCAAAGGTAGCTTCAGGTCGTCGGTTATGCCAATCGTTGCCAGATAGTTTCTAAGTTCCGCCCTCTTGTTTCTATAAATTATGTAAGCTTTTGCGACAAACGAATCCTTTTCCATTAGTGTCTGCTCGACTATGTCCTGTATGTCCTCCACAGCTATTTCTTCAACTCCTTTGCCGTTTATTCTCTTAGTCACTTCGTCTGCGTATTCTTCAGCTCTTGCCTTTATTTCATCTTTTGTTATTTTATCGTCATATACGCTTTCAACGGCCTTGCCTATGGCTATTACGATCTTTTCCTTGTCGAAAGCAACTTTAGTCCCATCTCTCTTTATAACGCTTTTTATCTCCATATTATACCTCATCTTCTCTTAAACGCATCCGCGATCCTTTTGAATTCGTCGGGGGAATCGAAGCTGTTGTACACGCTTGCAAACCGGATATAGGCTACAGGATCTATCTTATATAGCTCTTTCATTACAAGGTCGCCTATCCGTTTGCTTTTTATTTCTTTTACCCCTCTTGACCTAAGCCCCCTCTCTATTTTGTCGGCTATGCCCTCTATTGTGGACATGCTGACAGACCTTTTCTCGCAGGCTTTAGCTATCCCTGATATTATCTTCTGCTTGTCGAAACGCTGGCGAGTGCCGTCTTTTTTGACAACCATTATTTCGTTCTGGCTTATGCTTTCGTATGTTGTGAAGCGCCTTTTGCATGCGTTGCAGAACCGCCTGCGCCTTATTGTGTTTTCTTCGCCAGTATCTCTCGTGTCTATGACTCTTATGTCGCTAGAGCCGCAATATGGGCACCTCAACAGATCACCAAAGCACACAATATCTAGTATAAGCAAGGACCAGAGATACAATATATTGTGTAAATATTTAAATATGCGCAAATAAACCGTTTAGCCAAGACCGCCTTTTTTGATTAAAAGAAAAAAGAAGTAGTGCAAGACACCTTCATGTAAGAAAGTCAATTATTTTCATCTGCTTTATGAGCTCAAGAGTCTTCCATTTGGTTCTTATATGCTGGACCAGAGCGGCATTGGAAAGATTGCTTCTTATTGCATCTATTGTTCGGGTGTCTGAAGGGTAGCCCGAGCCTATGTCTATCTTGAGTTTACTCTTTAATTTATCCATTTCTCTATCGCGCACTACCTTCGCTATTATGCTTGCTCCAGAAACCACAGGATATTTCACATCCGCTTTGTGCTCCGATATGAGCTTTATGCTTTCCTGCCTGCTCTTACGCCGCTTATTGACCTCGAGGGGCTTGTGCGAGATCATGCTTATTCTTATGCCGAACTTTTCCTGCACGACATCAGGCGAGTCTATGAAAATAGTGCTCACGGCGCTTTCCATAGAGTCTATGATCTTTGCAAAATGAACGGCCTCGAGCTCATTCAGGGATATGCCGTTTATCATGGCCCTGCTTATCTCGTCGGCGCCTATTAGGGAAACTTTTACCTCTTCGGCTATCGAATATATTTCATCGTAGAGATATTCGCGTCTCTTCCTGCTCAGCATCTTAGAGTCTCTCACACCTATGTCAGAGAGCCTCTGTATGCTACTCGATTTTACGCTTATAACCCCCGTTACAAGAGGGCCAAGCACAGCTCCACGACCAGCCTCATCGCCGCCGGCTATTATGATCCGACCCACCCGTTATAGCTGTTTCCTATCGATCATTATGAAGTCATTTACGGCCATCACAGATGCATATGGAATCTTGAGCTTTCCGTCTTTTATATCGAGTTTGTTAACGTAGCTGCTGTCGACATTAGGTTCAAGCACTATTGCAGTGAGCTTGCCTGTCACCTCGTTTAGCTCAGCATCTACGAATTTTCCCAAGTCGTAGCCGTCCGTTGTTATGGCCTCCTTGCCAACAAGCTGTTCCGCGGGTACATATTTTACCATTTTTACACCTTTAACGATTTTAGCACTATATTATGTATAATCTAAGAATTTAAATTCTTTCTTATAGTTGGACCACTCCGAGAGTACTTAATATTATAGCGGAAGTGGCGAAATGTCTAGGGTTTTGGTTTCAGATTTTCGGTTATTGCGGCAGTGCGAATGTTTGTGAGACAAGTCCTAAACCGATTTCAAGCAAAGATATAAAATCTTTGAATTGCATATCCTATTTGTGTTGGCATGACAGAACCGCAACAACAGGCGAATGGTTACCCATCCATAATATTCAAGAAGAAGCATGCAAGGCTGTTACTTGCTTTAAAGAACAAGGATAAAGAGTGGCACATATCGGATCTTGCCAAAGATGCAAATGTAACATACGTGCATACGACAAAATTCATAAATGAGTGCGAAAAGTATGGCATCATCGCTGTAGAAAAGCATGGAAGGACAAAAACAATAAACCTTACAAGCAGGGGCGACCAGATAGTGGAAAGCATAGAAAGTATACTAAATAATTTAGTAAAGAAGTCGCCTGCGGAAGAGCCACAGGTCGGCCAGCAGCAGGCATGATTATATTACTTCAATCATCATCCTCTTCCTTACGCCATTGAGCACATGGCCGTAGTCCCTATAGTGGGCGAATGCCGTTATGGTTATAGTGTAGTCACCAGCATCTGTACCTACGTCGGAATGTATGTTCACGCTTGCTGATTTTTCCTCGTTCTGCGCGATTTCACCCAGCCTCACCTCCTTTGCCTTTTCAAGGCCTATCTCATCAAAGCTAAGGCCGCTTGGAAGTTCTATTACGACTGAGGTAAGCATAGGCTCGCTCATTTCATTCCTTAAAGTTATTGAAAGAGAGCTGTTACTGCGCTTATTAGCGTAAAGCTTGTATGGGAACAATTCTGTCTTTATCCTATAGGGCGCTTTCTTTTCGAGTTCTTCTCCTGCATTTTTTTTGCCGAAGAGATTCGGAAGACGCATAGCATCACGATACTACTTTTGAACAAAAAAGAATAAATATTTGAGCTAAAGCTCAGGAAAAATGTGTTTGTCGCGCATAAACCACATGTAATTTAAAAGTTAGTTGCGATATGAATGTGGTGCTATGATGAAAGGCTTGGAGCTGGCTGCTTTTGCGGTTTTCGCGGTTATGATATTCGGCAGCGCCAGCGCATACATGAATGTTACGTATCTAAATACGACCATCACGCTGAACCGCAACAATAGCGCGCATGTTATTGAAGTCCTTTCATTGTATATAAGCAATTCTTCTATAAGTCAGTACAATACTAGCAGGCAAGCGGTAAATTTGACTTTAGGCAACTGGCAAAAGGTTTTAAACACTAACCTCCTTGTAGAGCATATTCTCAGCCCTGTCTCAAGTGTTTATAACTTTAACTTTCTTCCAGGGCCAGTGCAGATTGTGCCAAACGGCGGCGTGGCGCAGATAGTGATGAGCTACGAAGTTAGAAACATAACCTCGGAGAGAGTGGTTGCACCAAGGAGATTCCTCTACACGTTTAACAACACGTTTTTCAATTTTATGCACACGCCATATGGAGAGGCCCTGCCACCGAATGCTAGACTTAACATAATAATACCACCTAACTCTAAGCTTGTTTCAGTTTATCCGCTGCCAGACTACCCTTACATAAATTTTGTGAGCAATTCGACAAATTCAACGATGTTCTCTTGGTATAGGGGCGAACCTCTTGCCAAGTTCACGTTCTCGTATATAGCTACTGAATCGCTCGGCACTGAAGTTACTGATTATTTTGGAAGGATATATAACGCGTATTCTGCGCAGCTCTACATGGCTGCAATAATAATCGTCGTGGCTATAGCCGCCTACATGTACATAAAGGTAGTGAGGGCTAGAGGTTAGTTTTAGGTGTGAAAGTGCACAAGTATGAAGTGGAAGTTTTAAAAGCACTTGAAAAATTAGGGAAGGCAAGCCTATCTGACATAACCGGAGAAACAGGCATGAGCAAAGACTCTGCGCTCTGGGCGCTCAGCAATCTTGAGGAGAAAGGACTGATAGTTTTGAGCCGTGCGAAAAGAGTTTCTGCGAATGTAACTGAAGAGGGAAAGGATTATGCTGAAAACGGGTTGCCTGAAATCAATATCTTGAAGCAACTTTCAGAAGCTGAGCTGCCGGCTGGAGAATTCAAATCCAAAGAAAAGGCTATCGGCCTGCAGTGGGCTAAAAAGAAAGGGTTCATTTCCATAGATAATGGCGTAGCAAAGATAACTGCCGCGGGATTAGACGCGTTAAGGAACGGCCTACCATTAGAGAGGCTTCTGAAGAGCATAGCTATGGGCAACGTGCCCGAAACTGGCGAAGCGAATACGCAAGCCGAGCTCAGCGAACTTGTAAAAAGAGGATTGGTAAAGCTACATGAGAAAGAGGAAATAAAATATGCAGAAATAACCGATGCGGGTGCTGAAGCGTTAAAAACCTTGAAGGTTGAGCCGCAAGTGAATGAGATCGATGTTGTCGATAGGAGCGTAATAGCGCATGAATTGTGGAAAGGCACGAAGTTTAAGCGATATGACATTAACGTGAACGTGCCTAAAGTGTATCCTGCCGTGGAGCATCCTGTGCGCAAAGTTATACAGCTCTTCCATAACGCCTACCTGAGCATGGGCTTTTCAGAAGTTAGTGGGCCAATAGTTCTGCCAGCATTCTGGGTTTTCGATTCGCTTTTTGTGCCGCAAGATCATCCAGCAAGGGACATGCAGGACACGTTCTATCTTTCAAACCCCAGAACCATAGCTATAGGCAGCAGAGCTGTAATCAAGCGGGTTAAAGATGTGCATGAGCGGGAATGGGGTGCAAAGTGGGATGAAAATGTCGCGATGCAGGCCGTGCTAAGGACCCACACCACAAGCGTTTCCGCAAAATACATATACACGCTTGAAAAGAATTCTGAGATAATTTCTCCAATAAAACTGTTTTCGATAGGCAGAATATTCAGGAATGAAAACGTTGATTACAAACACTTGGCCGAATTTTACCAGATGGATGGAATAATAATAGGCAGAAGGCTCACTCTCTCTAATCTGTTTGATACCCTGATAAAAATATTCGCCGCTGCCAACATAAAAATCAAATTCAAGCCTTCGTATTTCCCGTTTGTAGAGCCTGGAGTCGAGGTTTTTGCACATTATGAGCCAAGGGATGAATGGCTCGAACTTGGCGGCGCAGGCATAATAAGGAACGAGGTTACCGGAATGCAAAGAAAGGAGATGACTGTGCTCGCTTGGGGACTTGGCTTGGAGAGGATAATGCTTATGCAGAACGCAAAGGTTGGAGGCTTGAATGAAATATACAACAGCAGCATAGGCTGGCTCAGAAAGGTGACGTAATGCCTACAGTAATTTTGGACAAGGAAAGACTGATGCGCGCTGCCGGCCTTAGGATAGACGATAAAAAGCTGGAAAGATATGCCAATGCGCTAGGCTTGGAACTGGAGATTCTTGACAACGGCAAAATCAGCATTGAAGTAACTCCTAATAGACCAGACATGCTCAGCGCAATAGGATTGGCCAGAGCCCTTAAATATTTCATGCATCGCAAAGAAAAATTTTCATATATGATAAAAGCAAAACCTCAACTCACAGTAAAGGTTGGAAATGGCGTTAAAAGGATTAGGCCATATATCGCTGCACTTGTTGCTAGGGAGGTTAATCTTGACGAAGATTCACTTAGGGACATGATAAACTTTTCGGAAAAGTTCTGTGAAACTTTCGGGAGGCATAGGGAAAAAATTGCGATGGGCATGCACGACTTGGATGCGGTAAAACCGCCAATAGTTTATGATGCATTTGGAGACGAAAGCTTTGTGCCGCTCAATGAAAGCAGAAGCATGAGGTTCAGCGAGATACTTAGAAACAATGAGAAAGGCAGGGAGTATGGTTACACCATATCAAAATCTGGAGAAAGACTATTTCCGGCGCTAAAGGATGCTGAAGGTGTATTGTCGCTGATACCAATAATAAATTCCAACAGGACGAAGGTCTCAAAAGATACCAAAAATCTTTTCATAGATATAACAGGCACAGCAAAGCAGATTATAGAGAAATCCGCAGGAATGATTGCCGCTGATCTTATAGATATCGGCGCTAAGGTGGAACCGGTTAAGATAGAATATGGCAGGATGGAATCGATTACGCCAAAAATGGAAAAACGCAGCATAAAGATACCTTTGGCCCAGATAGAAGAGGAGCTTGGAGTGAAGATAACTTTCAACGACGCCATATCCTTGGCAAATAAAATGGGGTACGCAGCCGAGTTCCTTGAAAATAACATAATATTTGAAATCCCGCAGTATAGGCTAGACATACTCAACTATCAGGATGTCGTTGAAGATATAGCCATAGCCTACGGTTACGATTTCATACAGCCGTTGCCTGTATTCTCTGCGCAGCAAGGCACGTTGGAAGCCTCAACTGTGCGAAACTCGGAACTGTCAAAGACGATGCTGGGACTTGGTTTCAGCGAGGTTATGAACACCTATCTCACAAACGAAACCTTGAATTTCAAGAACATGCTGAAAAAAGCCAGCAATGGCAGCTATGTTACGATAGCAAACGCGAAGACGAGCAGCATAACGATGCTGAGAACCTGGCTCATTCCCTCCCTGATGTATAACTTAAGCATTTCTGAGCATGATCCGATGCCGCACAAAATATTCGAGCTTGACATGGCATTTAACGTGCGCAACAATGTCGTTGCTGAGGAGCACCATCTTGCATGCGCATCAGAACAGCCAAAACAGAACTTCAACGACATTAAGGGCGTAACAGAAGCGATACTCAGATCTCTAAATCTAAAATACGAATTGCTTCCAGCATCAGATGATAGTTTTATAGAAGGAAGATGCGCAAAGATAGTTGTTGATGGCAGGGAGATTGGCTTGTTTGGAGAGATTCACCCAGCAGTTCTCTTCAACTTCGGCATAACAGAATCGACCATGGCGATGGAAATAAATTTAGACGCCGTATAGCTCTTCCACCACTTTTATTTCTTCCTTTTCCATTCCATATTCGCCTTCGAAAAAACCGTAGCAGTCAATGCCTTTCAGTCTGCAGCTTTTAAGCATCGCGCCGAACAGAGGCATGTAAATTTGTATTATGTCCGATTTGTTCGAATGCATAGAAGTTCCCAGTTTGGCCGCTATAGAGCCTAGCACCGATCTCGCTGTCTTGGTTTCGCTCAGCTGCTTTATCCTCCTAGGGAAGGAATAGCGCCGAAGCGTGCTCACGTGACCGTCATTCGCAAGGGCGACTCCCGAAGAGAGCAGAATCGAAGCATAGCGCATGTATCCGTAATAGCTTGTGCGCCCTGCTTTTTCAAGGAATCTGCTTGCTGCAGCGAGTGCCTCGTAGCTCGCGGCAAGCTCTTGCAATGAAATGTATCTGTTAGGTATGTTTTCTTCCACCCAGTTTACAAGCATGTCAAGACTGATATCGGAATCGGCAACAGCATTCTTTGCGATATAGAAATCCTTGCTCATAAATATTTTGTCGAGTATTTCGAAGATTTCAAGCTTGTAGCTGCGCTGGCCAATATTCTCAAGCAGTTCCGGCTGTGCATCGAACATCAATTCAAGATCGTTGAGGGCAGCGCGCATGTCGCCATTAGAGCGCTCGGCGATGGTTTCTATTATGCTCTTTTCGATATTCTTGTTTTCCTTGCTAGCTATATATACGAGTCTTGCTGCTATTTTCTCCTTTGATATGCGCTTGAACTCGATCTTATCAACAAGATTCCTGAGAAATGACACTTTTTGACTCCAGAAATCGTTACCGACAAACACGATTGGATTACTGCTTTCGCTTATAAACTTCAATATGACGCCCTGCGCTCCAGCATCGAACTTTCCAGAAAGCTCGTCTATTTCATCAAAAAGAACTAGAAGTTTTTTGTGCGTCAGCGTGTTTGCATTTACTCCGGGAAGCAAAAGCTTCTTCAGCGTGGCTGCGTCTCTGTAATCGCTTGCGTTAAGCTCTAAAAGCTCGAAACCGCTCGAGTAGGCTATTGCGTGGGCCGCAGCGGTCTTGCCGGTGCCAGGAGGACCGTAAATAAAGATCGGCTTTACCTTTTTGACCTGGGCGTCCGCACTAAAGTCTATCAGTTTCGATATCGCCTCTTCATTTCCGATTATACCGTTCAGTGTATAAGGCGCATACTTATCGCAGAGCGCTCAACCACCACTTCTAATACCGCAAATAGCTATATATATTATATTTATCTCTCATTTTTGGTAATTTTATGAAGGTGTGAATCCCAACGGATGACAAGTATACAATTTCTGAACACGTCGACAGAGCAAAATATTTCTTGATAGTTGACATGGAGAACTGGAAGCAGACCAAGAAGCTTATTGAAAATCCGCACTGTACAAATTCACAGATCCGCCATAGCCATAAATGCTTTCTGTTTTTGAATAGACTGCGATTGGTATGCATAATGACGTTATTTGCAGCTTCTACTTACAAACGGTGCGTTGCTTCTCGGCTAATACCATCCTCGCGCTTTCATTGCTTTTGCTACCCTGTCCACTGCTATTATGTAGGCGGCAGTTCTTGGAGTGATTTTCTGGCCTTTCGCTTCGTATTCTTTCTTCGTAGCCATAACGTCAGCAAAAGACTTCGTTATTATTTTGTCAAGCCTGCTGTAAACCTCTTCAGCAGTCCAGTAGTAGCCGCCGATGTTTTGCACCCATTCGAAATACGAGCCTATTACTCCTCCGCTGTTAACAAGGAAGTCTGGCAGATCAAGTATGCCTCTTTCATGCAGTATTTTGTCGGCTTCCGGCGTTACAGGGCCGTTTGCAAGCTCAAGTACTAGTTTTGCTTTTATCTTATCTGCGTTGCTTCCAGTTATTTGGTTTTCTATTGCGGCAGGTATGAGTATGTCCACATCACTTTCGAGCAGTTCCTCGTTTGTTATCTTTGTGCCGCCCTCGTAGTTTTCCACGCTGCCTGTAGTTTCTTTTGCGCTTTCGAGTTTTGATAGGTCAAGACCATTTGGGTCGTATACGCCGCCCTTCGAATCGCTTATTGCAACAACCTTAGCCCCAAAAAGCTCCTTTGACAGCGTGTACGCGTATTTGCCGGCATTTCCGAACCCCTGCACGGCTATCTTAGCGGTTTTGAGGTCTATGCCAAGCACTTTGGCTGCTTCTCTCATTACGAACATGCCACCCATTGCCGTGGAGTCGTTTCTGCCTTCTGAACCCCAGGTTTCCAAGGGCTTGCCTGTTATGACGCCGAATTCGTTGTGGCCCACAATCTTGCTGTACTCGTCCATCATCCAGGCCATTATCTGCGGGGTGGTATACACGTCAGGCGCTGGTATGTCGATTTTAGGTCCTATGAACCTGTTTATGGCTCTTACGTAGCCGCGCGATAGCGCTTCTAGCTCTGCGGCATTCATGCTTTTAGGATCGCATATTACGCCGCCCTTTGCGCCGCCATAAGGTATGTTCGCAAGACTCGTCTTCCATGTCATCCATGCGGCGAGTGCCTTCACGGTGTCAAGATTTTCTTCAGGATGGAACCTTATGCCACCTTTTACCGGACCTCTCGCGTCATTGTACTGCACTCTGAATCCGGTAAAGGTTTTTACTTCGCCGTCGCGCATTCTTACAGGTATATTCACTATAAGGGTTCTCATCGGTTCTCTCAGTATTGCATGAGCCTGTTTGTCTAGATTCATCACTTCGGCCGCTTCGTCGAGCTGCTGCTGGGCTATTTTAAATGGATTCAATTCTTCTGACATAGAAACCACAATCTTAAAGCCCAACAAAATTATTTATATTTATTATGCTAACATGTATATCTGCCTTCCAGTCGGGCGGATGGTCACGTGTCTAAATTTTATATAACTACACCAATATACTATGTCAACGACAAGCCACATATAGGTCATGCGTACACCACGATAGTTGCAGACATACTCGCAAGATGGCACAGACTCAAGGGCGACGACGTCTTTTTCCTTACCGGCACTGACGAACACGGCGAAAAAATAGAGGCCAAAGCCAGGGAGGCTGGAAAGGAGCCTAGGGAATTTGTTGACGAGATAGTAAAGAAATATTATGAAGTGTGGAAAACGCTAGGTATAACGTATGACAAGTTCATAAGAACTAGCGATGAAAAGCATGAGAGGATTGTAAAGGAGTTCATTAAAAAGATTTATGATGCTGGCGACATTTACGAAGGCGAATATGAAGGATGGTATTGCATCTATGACGAATCTTTTTTTACAGATTTACAGCTGAAGGATGGCAAGTGCCCTGAATGCGGAAGAGAAGTCAAGAAAGTGAGGGAAAAATCTTATTTTTTCAGGCTTAGCAAATATCAAGAGAGGCTGCTTGAATTATACAAAGCGAATCCAAAATTTTTATCTCCGGAATTCCGCTCTGCAGAAATAATAAATAGGGTCAAAGAAGGCCTGAATGACGTGAGTATAACAAGGAAGTCCATAAAATGGGGCGTAAAGTTTCCAATAGATGAAAGCTACACAGTTTATGTTTGGGTTGATGCGCTTACGAATTATATTAGTGCTCTTGGCTGGCCAGATGGAGAATTTTCAAGGTTTTGGCCAGCAGATGTCCATCTTGTAGGTAAGGAGATAAACTGGTTCCACTCAGTGATATGGCCAGCGCTACTGATGTCTGCAGGCATAGAACCGCCTAGGATGGTATTTGCACATGGATGGTGGACAGTTAACGGCCAAAAAATGAGCAAATCGCTAAAAAACACAATAGACCCGGTTGAAATTTCAAAAGAGTATGGCGTCGACCAGTTTAGGTACGCCCTTGTAAGAGAGATGCCTTTGGGCGACGATGGAGACTTCTCTAAGGAGAGGCTTGTTGCTAGGATAAATGGGGAACTTGTAGCTGAGCTTGGCAATCTAGTATACAGAGTGCTAAGTCTTGGTGAGAAGTTTGAAGGCAAAATAGAAGGAAAGCCTGAACTTGAAAAATATTTGAATGTTGAGAGGATTGATGCGCTCATGGAGAATCTTGACCTATTTAACGCGCTTGATGAAATTTTCAGGTTTATAAGGCAGACTAACCGTTATATAAATGATAAGGAACCGTGGAAGCTTAGGGGAGCCGAGCTTGGGAACTTCTTGTACAATACGCTTGAAGCGATAAGAGTGATATCTATACTTATAAGCCCTTTCATGCCTGAGACTTCCGAAAAAATAGATTCGCAGATAGGCGTAAGCGGCCAACGGCTGAGCGAATGCAGGTTCATGGATCACTTCTATGGAAAGATTAGCAAAGGCCCTTACCTGTTTAGCAAGGTTTCACAATCTTAGCATTTATTGGTAGTGCGAGTTTATAATGCACGTTTTTTATTATTTGGCACGCAATTTATTACTGTTTTAAGGGGGAACTATGGAGACCGTACCGGGAGAGGAGCTGAAAAACAAGTTCATAAGTTTCTTCAATGCTTATTATTTAGACGCGATAAATGAGATGTATATAAGCTATCCAAAAAGGCGTAGCGTGCTTATAGACATAAAGGATTTGCAGAAATTTGACATAGATCTAGCTAACGAGCTTGTAAACAATCCTGACGCTACAATAGCCGCAGCAAATTCTGCAATAGCTTCGATGAACCCTCAAAGCGAAGCCAAGGAGCCTGTTTATGCAAGGTTCTTCGGCACAGAAAGAGACGACATGCTTATACAGAATATAGGATCGCGCCACATCGGCAAACTTCTTACAATAGATTCTCTCGTTGTTAAAAGATCCGAGATAATACCCAAGGTGCGCATAGGCCTTTTCAAGTGCTCTTTCTGCGGAGCCACGGTAAAGGTTGCAATAGAAAACAATGAAGTGCCTGAAACATGCCCTCAATGCAAACGCAAGTCACTCAAGCAGATAAACGAAGGAAGTGAGTTTACCGACATGCAGAGAATCGCAGTTCAAGATCCACTGGAAAAGCTTAAGGGAGGAATGCCCACATGGCAGCTCGAAATTTGGCTTAGCGATGATATGGTCAATACTCTTATACCTGGTGACAGAGCCGCAATAACAGGGATACTGCGCATAAGGCCCAGATACAGCTTCAGAAAAAAAGAGGAAAAATCGCTTTTCACCATGTTTTTTGACGCAGTATCTATAGTGCCGAAGCAGAAGGAATTTGCTGAGATAGAAGTTAGCGCTGAGGAAGAAAAAGAGATACTCGAACTTGCGAAAGACCCTCACATAATTGAGAAGATAACAGCATCTATATCTCCATCGATCTATGGCCATGAAGAGATAAAAAGGGCGCTCGCGTTTCAGCTATTTGGAGGGACTCCTGGAAAAACCCTGATTGACGGAGGCATAATAAGAAGCGATATACACATATTGCTTATAGGCGATCCTGGTTCGGCAAAAACAAGGCTGCTGCAAGCCGTGTCCGGAATCGTGCCTAAGGGCATCTATGTGAGCGGCAAGGCTGCGACTTCTGCGGGGTTGACCGCAAGTGCCGAAAGGGATGAATTTTCCGAGGGAGGTTGGACTCTTCGAGCTGGCGCGCTGGTGCTTGGCTCTGGCGGCGAAGTCAGCATAGACGAATTCGACAAAATAAGCGATGAGGACAAATCATCCCTGCTTGAAGCCCTGGAATCGCAAACAATAAGTATCGCAAAGGCCGGAATCGTTGCAAAATTCAGTGCAAAGGCTTCCGTGCTAGCTGCCGCTAATCCCAAATTTGGAAGATTTGACACTAATATGTATCCTGCGGAGCAGTTCGATATACCACCGACGCTGCTTTCCAGATTTGACCTTATATTTCCGATAATGGACGTTCTTGACGAAGAGCACGACAAGAAGATTGCAGAGCACATACTTATACAGCATGAAGCCGCAGGAGCCAAAATATTAGAAATAGAAGGATATGAGCAAATAGCCGAACCGCCAATACCTCAGGATTTGCTCAGAAAATATATAGCATATGCAAAGCAGCATATAAAGCCGTTGCTTACGAGCGAGGCCAGCAAAAAAATAGAAGAGTTTTATATATCCCTAAGAAAGCTAGGAATAAAACAGGGTGCCGTCCCAATAACGCCTAGGCAGATAGAGGGGCTTGTAAGGCTTGCAGAAGCCAGCGCAAAAGCAAGGCTATCTGAGAAAGTAGAGGAATCGGATGCCGAGAACGCGATATCCCTTGTAGAGTATATGCTTAGGACTCTGGCTGTTGACAGAGGCGGCAGATTTGACATAGATACACTAATCACGGGAATGCCAAGAGAGAAAGTCAAAAAGATCAATGCAATAATCGAAATAATCAAAAAACTTGAAGAGGAAGAAGGTGGTGGTGCAAAAATAGGCAGCGTACTTGACGAAGCCGAAAAGAACGGCATAGACAGGGCCACAGCTACAAGGTACATAAACGAGCTTGAAAGGAGCGGCGACATTTACACGCCTAAGCCTGGCGTTATAAAGATAGTTAGGCACGAAGAGGAGTAAATGGAATTCAGGCAAATAGGCAGCAGACAGGTATTGCAGATATTCACTATTTTTCTAATAGTGCAGTTTGGCGGTTTTCTTCTTGCGTTTGCCGGGGGCATAAGCGTCAGCACAACGCACAGTTATGCTGTCAGTTCGCCTGCACAGACTCTCTGGTTTGCAGTTTACATAATATTGGTCGCACTCATAATGGTGCTGATAATAAAGTTGTACAAAGGCGAGATAATATTCAGGCTTATAGAGGGTTTTGTGGTAATTGCTGCGTCCTTTTTTGTGTTTTTGTTGGTGCTTGGCTACTTTGCGCCTAATGCTGTGCTGCCTGATTCGATTGCGGCTCTTGCGCTTGCCGTTATGCTTGTGCTTGCGAAAAACAAAAAGCCATCGCTTAGAAATACAACTGCAGTTCTGGCGAGCATCGGCGTGGGAGTAGTTTTAGGCGTAAGCTTTGGATTTGATGCGGCATTCGCACTCTTTATAATAATAGGGATTTACGACTTCGTCGCGGTGTTCGTGACGAAGCACATGATCACCCTTGCTAAGGCTGTATCAAGCAGGAACCTTGCGTTTCTAGTGAGCAGCACCGACGTAGAAGCAGTATCAAGAGGAATGTTTCCAAGCAGCAAGAAAGTTGCACAGTATATAAACGACGTTAAGAAATCGAAAAATCCTGTATTAAACAGGCTCATAAAGAATGGCAGGATACCTATAGTAAGCCAGATACAACTTGGAGCTGGCGATCTAGGCATACCGCTCATGATGGAAATCAGCACGGCTGCATATTTTGGCAGCTATTTTCTTGGGCTTGCAGCAATAGTAGGAAGCGCATCTGGCTTGCTTTTCACGATGTGGGTGCTGAAACGCTATATGAAGCCATTGCCAGCGATACCGCCCATACTGGCGTTCACCAGCTTCGCGTTTGCGATAGCATTCTATCTGAAGGGCTTCGGGATTTTGCTTCCAGGACTATTCGCAACTATTGCCGTATGCTTTCTGTTTCTCATAATATTCGGAGCCAAGAGAATGGGCAAGGCCGTCTAAAAGAACCCAAACCGTTTGTTTTTGGGATCTTCGTGCAGCTGCTTATAGCTCTGCAGAAGGTCTCTCTCCTCTTTGGTCATGTCTTTAGGAATGTCTATATTTACTATAGCTATTTCGTCTCCGCGCCTGTTGCCGTGGAAAGATTTTATGCCCTTGCCTTTAAGCACAAGCTTTTGCCCCTGCTGGGTACCTTCGCTTATGGTAACGTTTTCGTTTCCATATAAAGTTGGCACGCTTATGTTTCCACCGAGCGCTGCGGTGTAGAACGGCACATGCACATCAACATAGATATCGTCACCTTCACGCCTGAACAGATCATCCTTTTGCACATACACCTCGATGAAAAGATCGCCAGCACCATCTTTGCCATAGTCACCCATGCCTTTAAGTCTCAGGCGCATCCCATCAGCAATTCCTGCTGGTATTGTCACTGTTATGTCATCGGTAGCTACAATGCCACCTTTGCCGTTGCACACTTTGCACTTCCTTTCGAATATCTTGCCCGTCCCCATGCATGTCGGGCATGTGCTTATTGTCTGCATTCTGCCAAAAAAAGTATTCCTTATAGATTTTACAGTTCCTGTGCCTCCGCATGTAGGGCATTTAATCAGCTTTGATCCAGGCTCTGCGCCTGTGCCGTTGCAATGCGGACATTTCTTTATGTGCCTTATTGAAATCTCTTTGTCTACGCCTTCAGCTGCCTCTTTAAGGCTTATATTTATCTTGCGCAATATGCTTTGACCCATATCTGTATGCCGCATTCCTTGGTTTCCGAAAAAGAAGCTTTCGAATAGGTCATCCGGATTCGAGAAGTTAATGTTTAGATTAAGCCCCAAATCGCGGAACATCTGATCAAAGTCGAAGCCTCTAAAAATGTCTTCGGCGCTGTATCTTTGTCCAAACTGCTCGGGGCCGAACATGTCATACTGCTTGCGCTTTTCGGGATCGCTAAGTACGGCATATGCCTCGTTTATCTCCTTGAATTTTTCCTCTGCTTCCTTATCGCCTTTATTCCTGTCAGGATGGTATTTGAAAGCGAGTGCCCTGAATGCCCTCTTTATTTCGTCCTCGCTTGCATCTCTCGGCACGCCGAGTATTTCATAGTAGTCTTTTGGCATTTTACCATTTCGTTATTTGTTTACTTTGAAGTCTGCATCTGTGGTGCCGGCATCGCCACCATGAGCATCAGAGCCAGGGCCTTCGTTGCCTCCTGCTGGGCCACCTGCCTGGCTCTGCGAATACATGCCAGCGCCTATGTTTCTGATTATTTCATTGAGCTCATCCATTCTGTCCTTTATTTTCCCGTAGTCGCTTGCATTTATTGCTTCGTTGAGCTTGTTTATTGCTTCCTTTGCCTTTTCTGCATTTTCATTCGAAATTCTGCTTTGGTTCTCCTTAAGGAATTTCTCTGTGGTGTAAACCAGCGACTCTGCTGAATTCTTAAGCTCTATCTGCTCCCTCTTGCGCTTGTCCTCTTCTGCGTATTTTTCAGCTTCTTGGATTTTTTTGTCCAGCTCCTCTTTGGACATTTTATTCGGAGCCATTATCTGCATGCTTTGGGCTTTTCCGGTAGCTTTGTCTGTGGCTGTCACATGCAGAATTCCGTTTGCATCTATGTCGAAGGTAACTTCTATCTGCGGCACGCCTCTAGGGGCGGGCGGAATTCCTGTAAGCATGAAGCTTCCCAGGTCTATGTTGTCTGCAGCCATTGTGCGCTCTCCCTGAAGCACGTGTATGCTAACGGTGGTTTGACCATCTTCTGCTGTTGTGAATATCTGGCTTTTCTTCACCGGTATTGTTGTGTTTCTTTCTATTATCTTAGTCATGACATTGCCGAGGGTTTCTATGCCAAGCGATAACGGAGTAACGTCAAGCAGTACTATGTCTTTTACTTCGCCGGTCAAAACGCCGCCTTGTATTGCTGCACCGAGTGCCACAGCTTCCATCGGATCTACGCCACGTTCTATTTTTTTGCCTAGTAGCTGCTCTATATACCTCTGCACAATCGGCATTCTGGTAGGACCGCCAATAAGGATAACTTTGTCTATGTCCTTTGGCTCAAGTTTTGCGTCTTTCAACGCTTGAGAAACAGGCTTTGTCGTGCGCTCGACTATTGGTAGTACAAGATCCTCGAGCTTTGCTCTAGTTAGAGTATACGTGAAATGTACAGGGGATTTGTCCATACCCATTGTCAGAAATGGAAGATTTATTTCTGTAGTGAGCGTGGTCGATAACTCTATCTTTGCCTTTTCTGCGGCTTCCCTAATTCTTTGCATCGCTTGCTTATCTTTTGTGACATCAACGCCAGATGCTTTCTTTATCTCTCCTACCAGGAAATCCACTATCACATTGTCCATGTCAGTGCCGCCGAGTTGCGTATCGCCGCTTGTCGCCTTAACTTCGAATACGCCATTTCCAAACTCCATTATTGTTACGTCGAGAGTGCCACCACCAAAGTCGTATACAAGTATCTTCATTTCTTTGCCTGCCTTATCTAGACCATATGCGAGGCACGCGGCTGTTGGTTCATTTACTAGCCTTACAACTTCAAGACCAGCTATCTCGCCAGCATCCTTTGTCGCCTGCCTTTGATTGTCATCAAAATAAGCTGGCACTGTTATTACTGCCTGCTTCACCTCCTCACCGAGGTATGCCTCGGCATCTTTCTTTATCTTCTGCAGTAGCATTGCTGAGAGCTCTTGCGGCGAATACTCTTTGCCGAAAATCTTGTACTTGAAGTTCGTGCCCATCTTTCTTTTGAATGCTGTAACCGTGCCCTCTGGATTCGCGACTGCTTGCCTTCTTGCAGGTTCGCCGACCAGCCTTTGACCGTCTTTTGTAAAAGCTACATAACTGGGAAACGCCTTGCCATAAAGCGTTGAGCCCTCGCTACTTGGTATTATTACGGGCCTACCGCCTTCGAGAACAGCTGCAGCGGAGTTTGAAGTTCCTAAGTCTATTCCGATTATCTTCATATTTTCACCTTCACTTTTGTTGCATTTTAGCATCATCTTGTTTCTTGTCACCAGCGACAATTACTGCCGCTGGGCGCAGTAAAATGTCATTGAGCGTGTAACCCTTCCTCACTACTTCCAATATCGAGCCTGGCTTTTCAGTACTTTCCTTGGTCATGAGGATTTCGTGCTTATACGGATCGAATTCGCCGTTTGTATCGATCTGCTGCAAGCCCTCTTTCTTGAGCTCTGTAAGTATATTTGAGTATATAAGTTCTAGGCCCTTTCTGGAACTGTCTGAACTACTTATTGAATCGATTGCTATTTCAATTTCGTCTATTGTTGGAAGTAGCCTTTTTATGAGCTCAGCCTTGGCAAGTATTTTAATGTTGTCTGCATCTTTTGCCGCGCGCTTCTTGTAATTGTCAAATTCAGCTGCAAGCCTTATGTACCTGTCGAACAGCTCTTTATATGTTTCGCTGTTTTTTATCTTTTCTGGGTCTTCTGATGATTGTTGCTTGCCGTCTTTTTTCTCTGATTCATTTTTTTGATCTTCTTTCTTTTCTTCTGCCATAATCACCGCCAATTAACATTTTATCCAGCATGTCCGCAAACTCCAGCATTCTTTCGAATTCCCTTATGATATCTGCCTGCATCGCCTCTATTGTGCTCTCCATGTCAGCCTCCCTCAGCAGATACCTCCTGCCCCTTCTTGTGGCAAGGCCTATGCTTATAAGCCTGTTTATATGGTAAATTGTTGTTGTCCGTGGTATTTCCAGCTTCTGGGCGAGCTCTTTGCTGGTTAGCCCATTGCCAGTCAGGCTTGCTGCGGTTATCTCTTTCAGTATTTCCTGCTCTATGCTGTGCTTATCTTCAGACAAGCCGAAGGCTTTGCAGAACCATGAAACTAAGCTATCGACATTCTCAGACTTTGGCTTGCCGACTTGTCTGACAATTACCTTTTCTTCTGTGCCCATGTATATAATTATGTTGCAATATATTTAAAAATATTTGTTTTTTTCAACAAAAAGTTGTAAGTTTTTAGGATTTTATGTATCATGATTTCATTGCGCAACATGGAAGTAGGTTATGGAAAGTAAGCGGCAAAGTTAGGTAATAAGATCAATAAGCCAAAAATGGACTCGGCGGGATTCGAACCCGCAGCCTCCTGCATGCCATGCAGACGCGCTACCATTGCGCTACGAGCCCGCAAGAGTGAGATCATACAGGCGAGATAAATAGTATGTTGCCACCCCTAAGCAGTATCACGCCGAGTTTTGCCTTAAGGTTGCCACCTTCGAGCTCCTCCGCATCCTCTAAGACTATATTCATGTGCACATCAAATGATAGCACTTTTCCCCTTATTTCCTGGTTGTTTTTCAGCCTTATGAGGACCTGCTGCCCTATAGATTTGTTCAATAAGTCAAATGGCCTTTCTTGCATCGAGATCACCAAATATTATTTCTTCTTAGATTTGTCTTCGCCGGCAATGCGCACTGCTAGTTTTACCCTGCCTGTGCCCAGAGGTATCTGCTTTCCTAAAAGTACACTCTCTGTTACGCCTTTTATTGGATCGACTTTGTTGAATGCGGCAGCATTTACAAGATGCTTGATTGTTTCCTCATATGCTGCCTTAGCAAATATAGATTCCTTAGTGCCTGTTATGCCGTGCCTGCCTACACTTTTTATTGTTCCGGTTGCGGTCATCGCGTCGGCAAGAAGTAGAATATGGCTCATGTTTACACTGATATCCTGGTCACGCATAACTTTTGCAAATTCGTTAGCGAGGACATTCCTCGCCACTTCTATGCCGAACATTCTGTACATCGCAAATACGTCATTTGTGTATATCCTGGTCGGGTCGACGCCCTCAACATTCATGAGCGCCTCAAGATTGTTGCCGCCAGCAATTACAAAATATTCCTTTGTCTCAGGATCCTGCTGCGGCAGCGCGTGGCCTGCGCCTTCTATACCATTTATTGTAAGGTTCAGTATACGCACTGCTGATTCCCTTATCTCCTTTATCTTTTTTGTGTGGAGGTCTATTTTTATCACATTGTTTTCTACAGTACCATCAACATCTGCATGTTTTTTTATTCTGTTTAGCACCTCTTTCGGAGTAAGAGAATTGAGTTCTAGGGCCTGATCATTGAGCTTTATAAGTATAATGCCTTTTGAGAATCTTTCAATGGCCCTTATTGCGACGTCCTTGACCTTTACCTCATTTATCTTGTTCGCTATCTCTGTGACTTTCTCTATGTTGTTCTTAATCTTGGGATCAAGATAAACGTAAGTAAGCACTACTGTGGGCACTTTTCTTGCGTCTGCGAGCGCTATAAGTCTAGGCAATCCTGATGTAGCTATGCTCTGGGCTATTCCTGCAAGGTGGAATGATCTAAGTATCATCTGTGTGCCCGGTTCGCCTAGTGATTGGGCTGCGACCACGCCGACGGGTTCGCCGTAGCTCACCTGATATTTTGAGTCCTTTTTCATCTAATCACTAAGTTGTGCAAGCTGCGTGTAGACAGGGTCTATCTTGTTCCCTCCATAAGCGGTTTCTATTATGTTACCGTGCGGATCTCTAACGCTTGCGTCTTCTTCAACATAGTAGTCCTGCAACGCATTTATAAGACGCCTTTGCAGATAGCCGCTTCTTCCTGTAAGAAGGGCTTTGTAGACGACGGAGCTTCTTGAGCCTATTGCATGCATGTAAAGATCAAGCGGAGTTAGCCCTATATAAAAGTTTGACGTTATGAAGCCTCTGGATGACGGTGTTATGTCTTTCGGCGGTATGTGCGGCAGAACCCTTCTCGTGCTGTAGCCTCTCGATATTCTGCCTCCAGACAGCGTTGCCTGCTGCCCAAGCAGCAGGCTCATCTGCACTATGTTGAGCAGGCTTCCCTTAGCCCCAGCTCTTCCTGATATGAGAAGCGCGTTGTTCTTTGGATCCGTATACTTCATGAATATCTCGCCGGCTTTTGTCCTGACATTTTCAAGCTCGGCTATTATGAAATTCTCCAATGACTTGTTGCGCGTATATCCCACTAATGGCACAAGCTTGCCGGTTTCGTACTGCTTTATCAGATCGCCTATATTTTTATACGCTGTCGCTATGAGCTCTTTCCTTTCTTTTAGCATTTCCTCAGGTACCTTATAGTCTTTTATCCCTATGGAAAGCCCGTGCAGTGTTACGTATGCATACAACATCCTCGAGGATTTGTTGATGAAATCGCGCAGGACGTCGTTGCCGAATTCAACAGCTATAGCCGCATAGAGTTTGCTGTTTCTACCATAGAGCCCCTTTGCAAGAGTGCCCTCTATTATCTTGCCATTCTCTATTTTTATTTTGCCCTGCTTTGTTTTTAACTCGAAATTCAGTCTTTTAGGAAGAAGCATTGAAAAGACATCGCGGCCCGCGTACATACCATTCTTTCCTTCCTTCGGAAGCTCGTATATGCCTGCCAGACCGAGAAGATACGTTGCTTCTGATTTCGTAAGGAAGGTATTCTCGTCAGTCAGAAGAAACGCGCCCGATATTCCGTCTTCGCCATCACTTATTATAGCGCTTCCGTCACGCGGGGAGAAAATCTGGTCCTTAACATCCATTAGATACATAGCTTCGGCCTGCGCTTCCAAAGTCTGCGGCGCATGAATATTCATCTCGTCGCCATCGAAATCAGCATTGTAAGGCGTTGTTGAGCAGAAGTTTAGCCTGAACGTCTTGCCTTTTGTGATTTTGACCTTGTGGGCCATCATAGATATCCTGTGCAGGGACGGCTGCCTGTTGAACAGCACTATGTCACCGTCTACGAGTTGGCGCTCCAGTATTTCGCCAGGTTCGAGCGAATTGAGAAGCTCTTCTCTGTTCTGCTCAGATACGTGCTTTCTGCTGCCATCTTTTAGTATGACGTTGAGCACTTCAGGATATGATGTGCGCTTGAGCATCTCTTTTGCCTTATCTATGTTCCATTTCGTTACATAAAAAGGAAACGTCAGGGTCTTAGCTATGGCAAGCGGCACGCCTATCTCATCTATGCCTATGTACGGATCTACAGATATTACAGTTCTTGCCGAGTAGTTCACTCTCTTGCCGCTAAGGTTGTATCTGAACCTGCCTTCCTTGCTTTTAAGTCGCTGCGCAAGGGTCTTCAAAGCCCTGCCGCTTCTATGTCTTGCTGGAGGTATGCCAGCCATCTCATTGTCAAAATAAGTAGTAACATTGTACTGCAGCAATTCCCATAAGTCGTCTATGATTATTTGCGGCGCACCTGCGTTTATATTCTGCTCCAGCCTTTGGTTTATCCTCATTATATCCACAAGCTTGTGCGTCAAGTCGTCCTCGCTCCTCTCACCGGATTCGAGCGTTATTGATGGCCTCACGTTCACTGGTGGCACCAGCAGCGCGTCGAGAATGGCCCACTCCGGCCTAGTCAATTCTGGATTGATGCCTAGCAGCTTTAAGTCTTCGTCGCTTATTTTTGAGAGCATGTCCTTTATTATGTCAGGCTTGAGGCGTTCACCGTTAAGGTAAAAGTAGGTCGGGCTCTCAAGCTTTATTTTGCCTTGCACAGCGCCGCAATGCGGACACTTCTTGGTAGACTTCAGCTTCTTGATCATGGCAGCGTTTTCCTCGTCTGTCAATTCTTCTATATTTGCTTTTTCCCGCACTTTTTCTATGTCGTCATTGCTAAGCATTATCCTGTGACAGCTCTGGCATGTCGACTGAAGCAGCATATATATGAATTTTGCAAATTCGGGATGGATTACAGGCCTTACAAGATCGATATGACCAAAGTGACCTGGGCAAACCTTTGCGCGAGCGCCGCATGTCTTACACACAAGGCCTGGGTCGACAACGCCAAGACGCTGGTCGAGTAAGCCGCCGTCTATCGGGTAGCCATCCTCGTCATAAGTGTCTGGTATGGTTAGCTTGGCGACGCTGAGCCTTCTTACCTGCTCTGAGGAAATCAAGCCAAACGTTACGCCTTTTATAAATTCTGCTTTCATACGCATCAATCCCTTATATCTATCTTTGTCAGTATGTGCATAGATTTTATTTCGTCGAGCAGCAGCTTGAAAGCGTAGCTCATCTCGACCTGCACGACGTTAGTACTCTTGCATGCAGGGCACAGCGCCACTTTCTTTATGTAATCGTAGTAGCCTATGCTACCGCAATCCTTGCAAATGTAAACGTTTGCCTTGTCGCTCTGGTCCAAGAGCCTCTCCTTGAGCAACATGCTTGCTCCATATCCCACAAGCACGTCTCTTTCCATTTCTCCGAATCTTATGCCACCCTGCCGCGCTTTGCCTTCGGTGGGCTGCCTTGTAAGTATCTGCACAGGACCTCTGCTCCTGACCTGCATCTTGTTGCTAACCATGTGGTAAAGCCTGTTGTAATATACCACTCCATTGAAGACCTTCGCCTTGAATTTCTCTCCAGATATGCCATCGTAGAAAGTCTCTTCGCCCAAAGCGTCGAAGCCATGGTTTTCGAGTATCTTTGAATATTCCTCTATTTTGTCACTAGCCTTGCCTGTAAATGCTGTGCCGTCGATTATGCTGCCAGTTATAGAGCCAGCCTTTCCAGCAAGTTCCTCGAGCAATTGGCCGAAAGTCATTCTGCCGGGTATGCCGTGCGGATTGAGAAGAAGGTCAGGAATTATTCCCTGTTCTGTGAAGGGCATGTCCTCCTGAGGGACAAGCAGTGCAACTACGCCCTTTTGCCCGTGCCTGCTTGCAAACTTGTCTCCGACCTCAGGAATTCTCTGCATTCTTACTCTCACTTTTATTATCTTGGTCGTGCTTGTCGACTGAGTAAGCAGAACTTCGTCAACGACGCCTTCTTCGTTGTTCTTCATATAAGTGGAGCTATCTCTGAGCTTTTCCTCAAGGCCGCTGACCCCTACGTGTTCCTCGAGGAATCTCGGCGGAGAAAGCTTGCCTATGAGCACATCGCCCTCGCTTACGCTCGTCTCTGGCTCTATGACGCCATCTTCGCTGAGTTTCGAGTAAGCGTGCTCACCAAGATAGCCCTCGGTTGTAGGCGGTGGTATCTTGAAGGTGTCCTTTTGGCCGCCGGGATATCTTCTCTCCTCATCGGCATACGTTTTGTAGAATATGCTCCTGCCAAGGCCTCTGTCTACAGCTGCTTTGTTTATCACCACAGCGTCAGCCATGTTGTAGCCGTAATATGAAGACAACGCAACTACAAAATTCTGACCAGCTGGATGCGTCTTCAGGTTAAGTGTTTCGTAAACCTTAGTTGTCACTATTGGCCTTTGCGGATAATAGAGCAAGTAAGCCCTAGAATCGAACCTCTGATTGAAGTTTGTAGCGTAGAGGCCTTCGCTCTGTTTGGTAAAATTGGCAAGCATTGCGTGCCTTGCAAGGCTGTTGTGCTCAGGGAATGGACTTATGCCAAGCGTGAAGCCGAATATTGCGACTGGATCGACCTCAAGGTGAGTCGTTTTCTCGTTTATCTCGTCTTCTGAAAAAGCCACGAGCGCGTTCTCCTCTTCCGCAGCATCAAGATACTCGATCACGCCCCTTCTCATGAGATAGTTGAAGTCTATCTCCTTGTTTGCGAGCTTTTGCTTCAACTCCGGAGTCAGCTTCGACTTGCCATTTTCAACTACTATATAAGGCTTTCTAGCCCTGCCTATGTCTGAATTCACATGCACTTCATTAATGTCTTTATAGTATGCAACATTGACTTCTCCAGAAAGAAGCCCCTGCCTTCTCAGTGATCTGACCTCGTTTGCGAAGGCTGCGCCATCCTCGACGTAGCCTATGATGCGACCATTTAGATCCACATAGCATTTTTTGTTGATTTTTTTGGCCAAATGAACACCTAGTCGGTATTTATCTTTATGTTCTCCTTTATTGTGTTCTCGATTTGATCATCCTTGGCGCCTATGCTTACCTTTGCCATCAGGGCGAGATACTTGGTAAGGCCTACCTCTATGCCTTCCGGCGTTTCCGAAGGGCATATCTTGCCCCACTGCGTGCCATGCACGTCCCTTGCCTTGAAATGAGGATGCTTCTTCGCGAGCGGCGACTTTACGCGCCTTATGTGCGTTATCGCGCTTATGAGGTTTGTTGTTTCGAGCACTTGGGATACGCCAGTCTGGCCCGTGGGCCACGTGCCGGTGCCCATTGCGTAGAGTATCTTTTCCGTTATGGTATCTGGGCTTATTATGGTTTGCAGATTTAGGCGCCTGCCCCTCGCACTGGTCCTTTCTATCTGGTATTTGACATCCTTTACAAAAAACTTGAAAGCGTATGCGAACAGCTCCTCCATGAGCACTCCAGAAAGCTTTATGCGCTTGTTTGCGTAGTGGTCTTTGTCGTCTTGCCTCAAGTATTTGTTAGCGACAAGCGAGGCTTTCTTGGCCATCTCCACTAGGTATTTTGCCTTCTGCTTCCTCAGCTCAGGCGAGGTGCCGATGTGTGGAAGCAAGTACGTGTCTATTTGGGTCTCTATGCGCTTGAGCTGGTATTCTTTGGCTTGACCTGGCGCGGCAGCCTGCCCAAGAGCGAGCAATGCCTCGCTCGGCCCAATGTTGTTTGCATCGCTGGTCTCGAAGTTTATGATTATGTCATTTGCCACGGCTTGCACATCAGAAGCTAGGCTTATGGCCTCTTTTTCCTGCATGCCCAGAGCCCTAAGAAGAAGCGCAAACTGGATGTTTTTTGCAGAAGTCGGAAAGTTCACATAGAACATACCGTGCTGGTTGCGCGTAACCGTGCACCTGGCCCTAAAACTCGGGCTTGTCGAAAAAACCTTGCTAACAACTTCCGTGCCGCCACTTTCTTTTGTTGTTATTATCCTGTTTGGTGCCAGGTCCTCGAGGCCTATGAGCACGCGCTCTGTGCCCTTGATTATGAAATAGCCTCCTGGATCGTCAGGATCTTCGTTGTCTTCTATAAGGCGCTCTCTCGGCATGCCTTTTGTGTTGCAGAGGTCGCTTTTTACCATTATTGGAAGCTCGCCGACAAAAACCTCGCCGTACGCATCCGCCTTTTCCACGCCGCGTATCACAGGCGTGACGTGTATGAATATCGGTGCTGCATATGTAAGATTGCGAAGCCTTGCTTCATTCGGCATTATAGTGCGCCTTGAGCTGTCGGCTTCTATGATTGAAGGCTTGTCTAGCCTAACCTTGCCCAGCTTGAGGGAGAAGCCCTCGACATTAGGCACAATTGTGGCCTGCCTATCAACAATCTCCTGCAAACCAAAATTAATGAACTTGTTGAAGCTGTCTATCTGCTGCTGCACGATAGATGTCGTGCTCAGGAAGGATTCTATAAGCTCATTGCTCATGAGACCACTATTCTACAACGACCCTATAAAACTTGTAAGATACGCCGTTGTCGTTCCTGTCTATGGCTATTATCTGGCCTGGCTTGGCATTTAGAGCCAGAGCTTGGGGATCGCTCGCAAGTATCTTTGGCAGCTTGTCTATAGTGGTGTTGAGCTCTTTGAGGACTTGTTTTGCAGCGGCGTCGCTAAGGAGTTCATGCCTTGGCAAGAGGACATGCTCTTTCTTTCCGCTCAAACATCCACCTAAAACAAGCATTAATGCTAACTCAACGCGCACTGTAGGCTGGTTGTAATAATATGCATAGAAATGTATTTAAAGTTTTTTATGTATGTGAAACTGCCAGTATTTCTGCGTTTGCCTTGAAGAGCTTGAGAAGTCATTTTGTCTTTATCGGCACCAGCACCTTGCCTCTATTGATCACGCACTTCCTCGATGCAGAGCTGATTGAGTAGTATATGAAGAACAAATTGAGCAGTATAAGAGCTGCGAATATGTATGATTGGTATGATGAAACTGCTGACATAAATGAGCTTACCGCTATCGTATTAAGCCCTATATCGTAAAGGAGCGGCGCGAGCAACGGCGCTGTGCAACCGCAACTTGCGAAGAGGCTGCCGACCGATGCTGAGACGGCGCTCCACGCGCCTGTAGAGGCGCCCACATATGGCATTATCGAGTTTTTTATTGAGTAAACAGCAATTGTTAGTAGCACAGCCGAGGTCACAACAAGCGCGTAAATGAGGTACCATGGTAGCTTCACGAAGAGAATGTTGCCGCTGAGACCCATTAGATATATGAAAAGGAGATAATATCCAACGGCAAAAACCACTGTAAGTGCTGCATAAAATGGCGATAGGAATATGCTCTTTGCCAAATACGTTTTGCTTATTGCCATCGCAATTACTTGCTAGTAGCCGTTTGAGACTTCTATTTGCTTTATAGCAGGCAGGCTGCAGACAGGCGCGGTGTTGTTTATGCTGCCGCATATCATAGCAACGTATAGATCGGCTGCGGCGTATTCTGTCCATGCGAACTGGTCATTTGGATGCGCGAGCTGGCTCAGCACCTGTTCATGAGTCATGTAGGTAAGCGGAAGGCTCTGCCCGTTTATAGGTGTCGAGTTGCCGAAATCCACAGCATCGGCGCCGCCGACATTATAAGCGCCCCATATCGTGTATGGAGTGCCTTGGAATGTGTTGAGCTGCAGTATGAACTTGATTGCATCCATGTATGCCAGGTTGCCTGTTGAATTTATCTCTTGCTGGATTATGTTCAGCGGTTGGAGGTTGAAGCCGCCGGTTATTGGATCGGTATCCTCAAGGGTGATGAAGTTTATGTATTTGCTGTTGTAGAAATTGCCAAGGTCTATTGAGGATTGGTTGTAGTGAGCCGGAGCCCAGTAAAGCGTTGGAAGATCGCCGTCACCGAACGAGCTGTAGCCTTTGAAGAGCTCAGTAAAGTTGCCGAACCTTGAAAGCGCTAGAGCCATGGCCCACCTGTTCTCGCCGCAGAATATGCATGTTATGGAACCTAGGTATATCACGCTGGGCTTTCCGTTAACTACGAACATTGGAACCTTGGTAGCAGAAGCGCCAACGCTGTTGTTGAGCTTGCTGCTTAGGTACATTTCTCCTGCGGTTTCGAAATACGAATCCGACGCGTTGTTTATTATCGCAAGTTCAGTGCTGTTTAGAGGCGCATTTATATTGGTAAGCCTGCTGCCGAAAGGCTGTTGCTGGCTGATTATAGGATCTGCCGCGAGGCTGAGTGGCGGCGTTATGAGTGGCGAATTTATGTTGTATCCAGATACGCTTGCTACTGTGGTTGTTACTGGAGCGTGAGTTGTATAGTTCAGCGCGCTTATCCGGCTGCTAAAATTAAGCACATATGCAATTGAGACTAAAGATGATACTAACGCAGCGACGCCTATCACAATTGCTGCATAGGTGAGAATTTTGTTCGATGAGGAAACTGCCTCAAGCTTCTTAACCTCTTTTAGTTCGTTTTCTCTTTCGCTCATTCAATGCACATAGTGATTTCGCACGCTCAGTTATATATTTCTTATGATTCATTTAGGCATCTGGCATACAAATAAGGCGGTTTTTTGTACAAAGCAGCGGAAGGACTTGGCAAGACTACGGAAGCGATAGAGGCGACTGACGCCCATTGCCATCTGAACCTTTTCGAAGACAATGCAGAGATAGTGAAAGCTTCCGCAAAGGCTGGCGTAGGCACCATAATAACCGCAGGCAGCGACCTGAAAAGCAATTTTGACAACGCAAAAATTGCAGAGGGCATGGTGTTTGCAGTTGTTGGTATAGATCCTGAATTTGCGCTTGTGGAGGATTATAGAAGTCTTGAGGCCATTGAGAAGCTTCTAAAAAGCGGCAACCACATTGTAGGCGTAGGCGAGATAGGCTTGGATTATAAGAAGGCAACGAGCGAATTGCAGAAAGAAAGGCAGCAGTCGTTTTTCAAGAGGCAACTCGAGATGGCAAAGGATTTTGGCTTGCCTGTGGTGGTGCATTCGCGCGACGCACTTGATGAAGTTCTCGACACCCTAGAAAGGTTTAATATCAAAAAAGCCATGCTCCATTACTTCGAGGGCGGGCCAGAGCAGGCTGTGAAGGCAGCCAGCAAAGGCTATCTCATTTCAGTGCCGCCGCTTGCCTCAAGAAAGAGGGATCGTGCCATAAGGAACATAAGCCTTGAGCGCATAGTGGCTGAAACAGACTCGCCTGTTGTTGGGAAGACTCCTGCAGACGTGCTCATTTCTATAAGAAATATCGCCGAGGCAAAAGGGATAGGCTTTGGAGAAGTCGTAAGCGCGACTACCAGCAATGCGAAAGAGTTTTTTTATATATGATAGTCCAATTTAATATTCGGGCCCGTAGCTCAGCTTGGACAGAGCAGCAGCCTTCTAAGCTGATGGTCGTGGGTTCAAAGGCTTGTCGCGTATAAGCTTAGCGTGAAAATCCCGCCGGGCCCGATAGGTGAGCATATGAAAGAGGATAAAAACTTCGATGAAACCATATCGCAGATAAAACAGCAGATAAGCCTGCTGCTGAATGACAACACTGTGCCGAGAAACGTGAAGTCTGCGCTTGAGGAAGCTTCGGCTGCGCTTGATGGAAAGGAGGGATACGCGGCGCGCGTCTCCACAGCTACATACAAAATAGACGAAGTGAGCAATGACATAAACTTGCCTCCATACGCAAGGACCATCGTTTGGAACATACTGAGCATGCTTGAGTCGATAAAGGAGTGACATGGGGGAAAACGACAAGGACATTGTGGCTGAGCTTGCCGAAAGGCTCAGCGGCAGGGTGATTGTAAGCGCGGGCATAGACAGGGAACTCTTCAAAGGCCATGACATAGAGTCGCTAACCGCCAGAATCATAGCCTATTTCGGCGATAGTGACAGCATCAAAATACTCGACAACAATTCCCTCGCGGAGATTCTGAGCAGGATGAAAGAAGAAAAGACGCCGGTGCCGATAGAGGTGCTGCCTTCGAGCGAGTTCAAACCTGTCGCGAAGGATGTGGCAAGCGATTTCAAAATAAGGAGCAAGGAGCCAGAAAAAACATCAAGCAGTTCAGATGCTTTCAGGGACTATTTTAGGAGCAGGTTTTCGAAGATTGCGGCAATAATTGACAAGAATGGCAGTGTCATGACGAATGGCATGATAAACAGCATAGCCAACATTAAAAACTATGCGAATGGCAGGGAGATAACAATATTCGGCATGGTTTACGACAAGGTCGCTACAAAAAATGGGCACATACTTATCACGCTCGAAGACGAGAGCGGCACCGCCAAGGTTCTCTTTCCGAGAAGCGAGAGCGGCCCCGGAAAGGAAACGTTCAATGCTGCTAACAGGATCATATTGGATGATATAATAGTAGTAAAGGGCAAGATATCCGGGTCTTTGCTTATAGCCTCGTCTGTGGTGTGGCCCGATATGCCTATACACAGGGTCGCGCCCACAGAAGAAGACATAGCAATAGCGTTTATATCGGATACGCATGTTGGCAGCAAGCTGTTCCTCGAAAAGCAGTTTGACAATCTGCTGAAATGGCTCAACGGCAGAATAGATTACAAAAGAAATCTTGCGGGCAAGATAAAATATATAGTCATAAGCGGCGACCTTGTAGACGGCATAGGAGTATATCCAAACCAGGAGAAAGAGCTGACCACGCCAGACATATACAAGCAGTATTCGATGTTCTTTGGCCTGCTTGAGGCCATTCCAGAATACGTGCATGTTTTTGTGCTTCCGGGAAACCACGACGCTGTGCAGCGCTCTGAGCCGCAGCCTGAGCTTCCGAAGGAATTCGTAAGCAACATGAGAGGCAATATGCACATACTGCAAAATCCGAGCAACATCTCGCTTCACGGCGTAAAGGTGCTCGCTTACCACGGCGCTTCCCTAGATTCGATAATACAGTCTGTTCCGCAATGCAGCTACGCAAAGCCCGAAACCGCCATGGCCGAGCTTCTCAGAAGGAGGCATCTTTCGCCAATATACGGAGGCAACATAATTACTCCTACAAAGGACGATGCGCTTGTCATAGACGAAGTGCCAGATATATTCCACGTTGGGCATGTACACAAGAATGCGGTATCTGAGTATCACGGAACTATAATGATAAACAGTGGCACGTGGCAGGCCCGCACAGCTTTCCAAGTAAAGCAGGGGCACATACCGTCGCCGGCTCTGCTTCCTGTATACGAAACCAAAAGCCAGAATGTGAGCATCGTGGATTTCAATTCGGTATCGTGATGCGATGGATGTTGATGAATACTTCGAAGGGCTCTCAAGGGAATTCGATAAGGCGTACAAGATAGCCGAGAAAGCTAGGAAAAAGGGAATAGACCCTAATTCCAAAGTTGAGATAGAGGTGGCTCCTGATCTTGCGAGCAGGGTCGCGGGCATCATAGGCATAAAGGAGCTTAAGGATATCATAACAGGCAAGCAGCGCAATCAAACCCAATCGGAGCTCGCATTCGATGTTGTTAAAGAGATATGTACAGGCAGCCTGTTCGAAGGCTATGACACGCTGAAGAGAATAGAGTTGGCAATCAGAACAGGCCTCGCGATACTCACGGAAGGCGTGCTTGTGGCGCCAACAGAGGGCATATACGAAGTCAACATGTACAAAAACGCTGACAATTCAAACTATGTCGCGATAAAATTTGCAGGGCCTATAAGGGGAGCTGGCGGAACAGCCGCTGCACTATCTGTGGCCCTCGCTGATTATGCCAGGAAGTTCTTCAACATAGGCAGCTACAAGGCTACTGAGGAAGAGATAGAGAGATATGTCGAAGAGGTTGAGCTATATGATATGAGGCTCGCAAGGCTACAGTACAAGCCGCCTGAAGACGATGTAAGGGTGATTGTGAAAAATTGCCCGATATGCATAGATGGTATTCCATCGCGCGAGGCTGAGATAAGCGTACACAGAGACGTCAAAAGAATTACGCTTGATGGAAAAATCGAGAGACTGACAAACAGCGTTAGGAACGGCATGCCGCTGGTGCTGTGCGAGGGCATAGCGCAGAAGGCTAAGAAAGTGCTTAAGGAGGTGAAGTATGCGGGCCTCGATTGGAGTTGGCTAAACAACATAATAAAAATAGAGAAGATAGGAAAGAGCGACGGCACTGAGAAAAGGGATGTTTTTCTTGAGGAGCTTGTAGCAGGAAGGCCAATTCTTGCTTATCCGAGGCTCAATGGCGGCTTCAGGCTTAGGTACGGCAGAAGCAGGCTTACCGGCATTGCAGCCAAGGGCTTCAATCCGGCGACAATGATTATACTTGATAGTTTCATAGCTATAGGCACACAGCTCAAAGTTGAGCTTCCCGGAAAAGGCTGCGTTGCAACGCCCGTCGATTCTATAGAGGGGCCTTTCGTGAAGCTTAAAAGCGGCGAAGCGCTTCGCATCAACAGCGCTGAGCTTGCAAGAAAACTCAAGGACGAAGTAGTTGAAGTGCTATCGCTTGGCGACATCCTTATAACTTATGGAGATTTTAAAAAATCCAACACGCCATTGCAGCCTTCCAGCTATGTCGAGGAATTTTGGGAGGAGGAGCTTGAGAGCAAAGGTGGGCATGCCGATGCGAAGAAAGTAACATTTGATTCTGCGTATGCGCTTTCTTTCGAATTTGGAGTGCCGCTACACCCAGCATATACCTTTGAGTTCCAAAATTCTACAAAGGAGGATTTGGAGTATGCAGCGAAGGCCATAGCAAGAAGTGCAAAAATCACGTACTCTGGAAGCGAAACACTTTTCGGAGTAGAAAAGATGCTCGTTGAAAACGATGAAAGAATAAAGAGAACATTCGAGCTGATAAACCTGCCGCACAAGATTGAAGAAAACTCTATAGCAATTTATGGCGATTACGCAAAGGCGCTCTTGGCTTCGTTAGGATTTGCATCAGGAAAGGAAGGTTCTTTGCAGATAAACGAGCTCACCCTCGACAAATATCAGAATGACGCTAAAGATGCGCTTGAATTTGTGAATGACGTTTCACCGGTAAGGATTGCCAAGCGCTCCACGTTCATAGGAGCCAGGATAGGCAGGCCGGAAAAGGCCGGAGAGAGGCTGATGAAGCCAGCACCCAATGTGCTTTATCCGATAGGCAGTTATGGAGGCAAAGAAAGGAACATATCAAAGGCTTACGCAATATACTCAAAGAGGCTCGAGGAGCCAGCTCTGAAAATAGAGATTGCAAATTACAAATGCCCGAAATGCAAGAGGATGATAGGCACAAGTTACTGTTACGATTGTAATGAGAAGGCTGTTATAGAAAGGGTCTGCCCGAAGTGCGGCTTCCGTACCACAGAGGAGACATGCCCTAGATGTGGCGCCGAAACGGTTGCGTATTCAGAGCATGACATAGACGTCATAAAAATGATAAGCGACGCTATGAAAAGGCTGGGCATTGCAAAATTGCCAGAAGGCGTCAAAGGCGTCAAAGGCATGACAAACGAATTGAAAGTTGCGGAGCCAATAGAAAAGGGCATATTGAGGAGGCTCCACAATGTCCATATATTCAAGGATGGCACTGCAAGATTTGATGCTACGGATGTGCCAGTAACGCATGTATACCCTAGGGAGATTGGCACAAGCGTTGAGAAGCTTAGGGAACTTGGCTATGATAAAGACTACACTGGTGCGGAGCTTGTGAGCGACGACCAGCTTATCGAGCTAAGGCATCAGGATGTGATAATAAATAGAAGAGGCGCTGAATTCTTGCTGAACGTATCGAGGGCGGTAGACGACATGCTTGAGAGGATTTATGGATTGGAACCCTTCTACAAGGCTGCTACAATAAACGACCTTATCGGCCATCTTGCCATCTCGTTGTCGCCGCATACATCGGCCGGCGTATTGAATAGGATTATAGGTTTTACAGACGCGAATGTTGGTTTTGCGCATCCTTATACTATTTCGGCGAGGAGGCGAAACTGCGATGGCGATGAAGATACTATAATGCTCCTCCTTGACGCTCTGATTAATTTCTCTAGAAGCTATCTGCCGAAAACTACAGGCGGCACGATGGACACGCCGCTTATACTTACACTGCATGTGCACCCTGAAGAGGTAGATGATGAGGTACACGCAATGGAGGTTGTGGGCAAGTATCCGCTCGAATTCTATTACAAGACTTTGGAGTATGAATCGCCATCAAATGTTGAGATGGAGCTTGTAGGCGACAGGCTAAAGAGTCCGAAGATTTTCAGCGGGCTCGCTTTCACGCATGAATCTTCGGTCAACGCCATAGAGGATTCACCGAAAAAAAGCGAATACACGCTGCTTAAAAGCATGAAAGAAAAGATAGAAAGGCAATTCGAGCTGACAGACAAGATATATGCTGTAGACAAGAGGGACGCTGCTAAGAAGCTCATTGTGAGCCACTTCATACCGGACCTTATAGGCAACCTGCACAAGTTTTCGAAGCAGACCTTCAGGTGCAGCAATTGCAATGCGAAATACAGGCGCGTGCCCCTTAGCGGCAAATGCACGAAGTGCGGCGGCAGGCTGCTCCTCACCGTATCTAAGGGCGGTATAGAAAAATATCTTGACACAGCGATAGAACTTGCTGATAGATACGACCTTGAGGTATACATAAAGCAGAGGCTTAATCTCGTTAAGGAGGAAATCAATGCGACATTTGAAGGCGCTTCTGATAACAATGAAGTACAGGGCCAATTCAACCTCAGCAGATTTATGTGATTATTTTGCAAGCGCTTGGCTCTGCTCGTGCATAAATTGCTGCAGATAAAATTTGCTTCCCGTGCCTTTGCCAGTCAGGCCGCTGCCCTTCCAGCCCACGAATGTATGGAAGCCCACTATAGCTCCAGTTGTGGCGCTGATAGCCCTGTTGACATAAACGACGCCAGCCTGTATTTTGTTGAGGAATTCTTTTATCTCGCTTCTCTTGGTGCTGTAAAGCCCAGCTGTGAGCCCGTATTCCACGTCATTTGCCTTCTCAAGCGCTTCATCGAAAGTTTTGTATGTGGTTATAACAAGAAATGGCAGGAACAACTCTTCGTGGAAGAGCCTGTTGGCGTGGTCAAGCTCTGCAAGAACAGGCTCGACGTAAGCGCCATCGAGGCCTACTGATACTGACTTGCCGCCGTATATCAGGTTGCCGCTTTTCTTCGCCTCTTCGACTGCCTGCCTGTATTTATCCATGGCTTTCTGGCTTATCAACGGGCCCATATAAACATCTTTCTGCAGCGGATTGCCTATCTTGAACGACCTCATTTTGTCAATGAGCTTGCTTATGAATTCCTCCTTTACGGATTCGTGCACATAAACCCTCGAGCATGCGCTGCATTTCTGGCCGTCATAGCCGAATGCCGCACTCGCTATGCCAGAAGCCGCGTCGTCAAGATTAGCATATTTCGAGACTATAGCAGGATTTTTGCCGCCCATTTCAACGATGAAAACCTTCTGCTTGCCTGACGCATAGTTCTTGGCAATCATGCCAATTCCAGTGCTCCTCGAACCTGTGAAGACTATGCCAGCAACCTTGTCGCTTGTTGCAAGCTCATCCCCGACTTCAGAGCCAGGACCCGTGACATAGTTGAAAACGCCGTCGGGAACCCCCGCTTCCTTGAAGATCTCGTAAATCTTGTAGCCTGTAAGCATAGACATGTTATCAGTGGAAGAGGGTTTGAACACGACTGTGTTGCCGGTTATGAGGGCACCTGTGCTCATGCCTACCGAAATGGATATCGGAAAGTTGAACGGCGCTACAACGCCGAAGACACCGTATGGCTTCATTGCTATAACTATATCCTCTTCCGCGCTCGGCGCGCCCTGGAAGCCTTTCTCAGATTTCTTTTCTGCGCCTGCCAGCTTCGTTTTCCTTATGTAGCCTTTGTTTATTTCCATTTCGTTTGCATAGTACCTTAGGAAGTCTATAGCTTCGTCGACTTCGCCCATAGATTCGTATCTCGTCTTGCCGTTTTCTATGCTCAGTATTGCTCCGACTATGAACTTGTCCCTTGCAAAGATTTCCGCGGCCTTTCTAAATATTGCGACCCTTTCCTTGTAGTCTGTGTTGGCCCAGCTCTCAAAGGCGGATGCTGCTGCTTCTATTGCAAGCCTTGCACTGGCCCTGTCGCCCTTCTGAAAACGTCCTATAATAGACTTGTCTATAGGGGAGTATTCGACGAGTTCCTCGTTTGCAAATGCTTCCTTGCCACCTATGATCATTGGGAACTTTCTGCCAAGGACATTCTTTTTCACGTATTCGACTGCTTCGTCGAAGTTCCTGTCAAATTCGTCTTCCCTGCCGCTTTCCACAAATTTTTTGTAAGTGAATTCATTTTCAAAAGTGCCCCTCGTTTAACCACCGTATTTTTAGCGCATGATAAAAATAATAATGTTGCACGCGCGCATTTGAAAAACAGTATACGCTATTTCGCTATTTCGTTGACTACAGCTGGATATGCATGCCTCACGCCGTTCGTGCCTTCTATCTCCTTCAGCCTTTGAGCAAGCTCGTCCCTTCGCACGATGATTCTCGCGATTGCTGAGTGATCGCCAGAGGTAAGGTAAAGCTCCTTGACGAAATCGAGCCTTTTGAGTGTCTCGAGGGTATCCATATAGCTTTCTGGAGCTACGTCTAGGCCCACAAACACATCTTCCATGCCAAGCTGCTTGAAGCGAGCCCTGGGCTCATAGCCCAGAAGCAGGCCTGACTTTGTCATGGCTTTCAGTCTGTTGCGCAGGGTACCCTTGCTTATGCCGCACAGCTTAGCAATGCGCGATGGCTTCCTGTCATGGAAGAGGGTTTCAACAATCTTCAAATCAAGAGCATCAGTCAAAAAATCACATTTTTTAATATTTTAATCATAAAAATTAATCAAAAGATAAATATTTATATCTTTTGTATCAATAATTAATAACGGTGATTATATGCAGAGTCTTTTGGAAATAAATTCTGAAGCACCAGAGATAAGGGCCAACGCATGGTTTCCGGAAACGCATGAAATAAAGGAGTTCAGGCTCAGTAGCAAGCGCGGCAAGTGGGTAGTGCTTACTTTCTACCCAGGCGATTTCACGTTCGTCTGCGCGACAGATATTGAAGCTTTCATGGAAAAACATGATGAATTCAAAAAGAATGGCGCAGAGATATACGGTATAAGCACTGATAGCGTGTATTCGCACAAGGCTTGGAGCGAAACTTCGCCAAGGGTAAAGAAAAGCGTAATACCGCTTATAGAAGACTTCACCAAGAAGATTGCATCTGATTATGGTTTCCTAAATGCGGAAACCGGAGCCGCAAGAAGAGGCACAGTAATAATAGATCCTGAGGGAAAAGTACAGTACGTATCGATACACAATGACGCACTTGGAAAAGACGCAGAACACATCTACACCGCATTTATGGGCCTCAAGTATGTGCATGACACAAAGACAAAAGATGGGCACATGTGCGGCATACCTGCAAACTGGCGCGTTGGCAAAAAGGCACTCGACATAGATATAGTCAACGACATAGGCAAGCTCTGATTTGCATGCCTTTCATGAATTCGTTATGGGCAGAGCGGAAGCTATACAAAATAAGAACGAAAACAAAATAAAAGAAATCAACCGCCCAGAAAGTAGGGTTATGCTTCTGCGCCTTCGTCTGCGCTTTCGCCAGAACCAGAAGGCTCAGGATTCGATTCAGAGCTGGCTGCAGACGACGCTTCGCCTATCTTTTCGCCGGTTGCATATCGAGCCCTGACGTCAGTTATCTTTATCCTTACCTTGTCGCCCTGCTTGGCCCCGCTTACAAAAATCACGAAGCCGTCTTTCTTCGCTATTCCGTCGCCTTTGGATGCGACAGCATCTATGGTCACATCCAGTACGTCTCCAACCTTCACAGGTTTAGGCAGAAAATAGTTCGGTTTTATGTCGCGACCTTCCCTATTGCCTCTGCCTTCTCTTCCATATCCTCTTCTGTCATCCATATACTTTCCTCCGTAGGATTAGCGTTTTACGCCTTACTACTTGATAGTATTAGCAAGCTATTACTTTATAAGTGTTTGCTTTTGCCACAACGAGGAATGATTTTGCACAACGCAAAGTGCAGAAAAATATATAAAGGACAACGCATTAATTTGATAGTGTGGTATAATGAGCTATGCCATCTTGGAGAGGGACCTGGATGAGAATAAGGACCCAAAGAATGCAGTAGAAAGCTTTGCGATAGCACTTGAAGAGGCAAGTGGAGAAATTAGAATGGGGTCTACGCCGCACTGGGAACTCAGAAGTCTCATAGAAAATATAGAAAAAGAATACTATGCCGCCGAAACTTCATTTGATTATTATAACCTTTTAGAGAACATAAAGTTGGACCTCAGTAATTTCAGGAAAAGGCATCCGAAGGAAGCAGAGCAGCTTGACAATTTCCTTAAGGGGCAGGGCTTAGAATCTGTAATAAGATATTGATTGCTAAAGTGCTTTTCTTAATTCTTCAAGGCTATCAAAAATAAAGTCTGGTTTAGCTTTTTTTAAGCTAGTTCGATTTGACATTCCGCCCAGCACAGCGCAAGATGTAATGCCGGCAAACTTTGCAGTAAAGACATCGACCGGCATGTCGCCTATGTAGATGCTTTTGCTCTTTTCCGATTTAAGTGACCTGACTATGGTGTTTAGCCCGTCTGGATAGGGCTTAAATGCGTTTATTTCATCTGCCGAAATTAAAAAATCTATATAGTCGGCCATGCCGAGCATTCTCAGTTCCCTAATCAGTCTGTATCTCTTGCCATCAGAAAATATGGCTATTTGCTTTCTTTTGCTTCTGAGGTATTGCAGCAATTCTATGGCTCCTTCGCGTGGCTTTGGTTTGCCAAAAACAAGGTATATGCTGTATAGGAACTCGTACACCACACTCCAGTGAATTTCGTTCTCTTCTGCATTGCGCATTATTCTAGATTCGCTCATAGAACTTTTAGTATATTCATTAGCATGGGCTGTTATGTAGTCAGCACCGTAGCGCCTTTTGAAAAATCTTGAAATGCGCACTAGGAATGTTGATGTTGAGAGGGTTCCATCCCAGTCAAATATAAATGTTCTGTAATCAGAGATTTGCATAGGATTAATAACTTTATCAACAAATAAAAGAATATATGATGAAAAATAATAATCGCTGAGCTATTCGCTGTGAAGAAAGATAGGCGGTCTGATGTATTTGAAAGAAAGCGTCATGCATAAGCTAGGAAAACGTGCTATATCTGTGAGCGATATCGCCAGCCAGTTCTGGTGCGAGAAGCAAATGGAATTAAACTACATGTATGGCAAAAGGTATACTGAAGCAATGGCTATGGGGAGCAAAATCCACGGAGAGCTCGAAGAGGCCGCGCATGAGAAGCTTGATGCGGAACCGAAGACATTTACAGATTCTTTATACAAATCTGCATATGAAAACTACTCAGTAATAAGAAAACTTGTGGAGATTGGCGTCGGAAGGGAATTGAAAATTTTTGGATCTATAAATGGTTACGCACTCTCAGGCCAGATAGACGAGCTTCTTCTTAAAAACGGAAAAATTACAGTGGTCGAAAACAAGACCACATCATCTCAAGGCTCTCCTGAGTATGCGTATATTAAATCGCACAAGGTGCAGGTCCTTCTCTATGTAAAGATGCTCGACGATATAAAAAGCGGCAAATATAGTTATGATAACTTTTCTGCAAGCTATAACATTGCAGAGAGGAAATTGTCAAAAGAATTTTCGTCAAGATTAAATGAGCTCGGAATCAGCACCGAAAAAGCAAGCATTGAGGATGTGTTCAAGAGGATGTTCGATTCCATATTGCAGCTTCCGGAAATAAGTAAGAGCACAGAATTGCATTACATTGATAAGGTCACACATAAGCAGGTCTATTCAATCGGAATAGATTACAAAGAGGATGAAGTTAGGAATATGCTTGTATATTCGATGAAGTACTGGAATGGGGAAAGAGAGGCAAAACCTGTAGATGAAGAAGAAAAATGGAAGTGCACTTCTTGCAGGTTTTTCGGCAAGGAATGTAAGGTATGGTGGTCATAAATGGTATTGGAGGAAATTAAACTGAGTAAGGAAGCGCTTGCAGAAAAATTCTCAAAAGACTACAAAAGATATTATCATGTTGAACTTTTTGATAAAAAGGGATTCACTAGGCACAAATGTAGGATATGTGGCAGCTATTTTTGGAGCATAGAAGATAGGGATGTGTGCGAAAAACCAGAGCATACAAAATACGGCTTTTTCAGAGACAAACCAAGAAGCATAAGTTATACAGATTTCTGGAAACGCTTTGCAGACTTCTTCAAGAGCAACGGCCATAGCGTCATAAATAGGTATCCAGTAGTGAGCAGGTGGAGGCCCGATCTTTACTTTACTATAGCAGATGTGCAAGACTTTCAGAGACTTGAAAATGGGCATATAAGCTTCGAATACCCTGCTAACCCGTTGGTTGTGCCGCAGATATGCTTGCGTTTTACTGACATAGAGAATGTTGGCGTTACCGGAAGGCATTTCACTGGGTTCATGATGGCTGGCCAAAAGGCCTTCAATTATCCTAAGGAAGGTTATTGGCGAGACAGGACCATAGAATTAAATTTTGAATTCCTTACCAAGGTTTTAGGCATCGACGAAAATGATATAGTATATAGCGAAGACGCCTGGGCTATGGGCGACTTCTCTGAATTCGGGCCATGCCTAGAAAGCTATTCAAAAGGGCTTGAGCTGGTAAACAACGTATTCACAGAATTCGAGTATTCAAACGGTAAAATAAGCGAACTCGAAGGCAAAGTGGTTGACGTGGGCTGGGGTTTTGAGAGACTGCTTTGGTATTACACTGGCCTTGACAATGCATATGAAGCCACATTTGCTAATGTGCTCAGAAAAATAAGAGGCGGGTCTAGCGTAGACTTTGATACCGCACTGTTTAGGAGGTTTGCCGCAGTGTCAGGGGAATTTGATGTGACTGAAATGAAGAATCCATCAGAAATCGAGAATAAGATATTGAAAAATTCCGGAATTACAAAATCAGAATACGAAAATAAAATAAAACCTATGCAAGCAACATATGCTATTTTAGACCATATCCGCACACTGTTGTTTGCAATTACTGACAGTGCGCTTCCATCTAATATGGGAGGAGGCTATAATCTTAGGGTAATACTGCGCAGAGCTCTTTCGTTCGCAGAGAAATACAAACTGAAACTTGATTTTAATGAAATAGCTGAGCTAATTGCAAGCGACATGAAGCCGCTTTATCCAGAACTTTCTGAAAGTCTCGATACTTTTGACAAAGTCATTGCGATAGAAAAGGATAGATACAGCAAAAGCATTGCAAACGCTACGCAAATTGCTGAGCGCATAATCTCTTCTAGCAAAAGCGTGTCTGCTAAGGAGCTCAAAACTCTTTATGAAAGCAATGGCGTGACTCCCGAAATGTTAAGCGAAATAGCTGCAAAGAAAGGTGCAACTATTAATATTCCCGAAGGCGCTTACAAAGATATACTCGAAGGCGATTTCGCGAAGCCTGAAAAAAGAGAAAGGATTGAAATAGAGCTTCCGAAACTACCTAAAACAGAAAAACTGTACTACAGCTTCGCAACGAAAGCAAAAGCGAAAGTGCTGTTTGTAAAGGGCAAGTACATAGTGCTTGACAAGACGCCATTTTACCCTGAGGGAGGTGGGCAGGCAGCTGATACAGGATTTATAGATGATATAAAAATTGATGACGTACAGAAAATCAATGATGTGATAGTGCATGTTGCAAATGAGGATGTTGAAAACAAACTCCGCGCCGGAGCACTTGTTAGTGCAAGCGTGAATGAAGAAAGAAGAAATAGGCTTATTGCACATCATACTGCGACTCATCTCATTAGCGCGGCTGCGAGGGCTGTTCTTGGAAAACACGCATGGCAGGAAGGTGCAAGAAAGGACCCAGAAAAAGCGCATATAGACATAGCTCATTATGATAAGCTCACAGAAAAAGAAATAGAGAGTATAGAAACAATGGTAAATAATCAACTAAGGGACGGCATAACAGTAGAAGCAACCGAAATGGAGCGAGGAGAGGCCGAGAGCAAATATGGTTTTGCGATATACCAAGGTCACGGAGTACCATCTAAGATAATGAGAATAATAACTATCAGATCAAAAGACGGCTCGCTTATAGACGCAGAGGCATGCGGGGGATTGCACGCTGTTGGGCGCGAAAATTTAATACGCATTGTAAAGATAATAGATTCGTATAGGATACACGATGGCGTCGACAGGATAGTCTTTGTCGCTGGCGATGCCGCATTGGATTACTTTAGGAAAGAGCACAAAGAGCTTGGGCGGATAGCGGAATCCTTAAATTCTGAATTGGGAAATGCTTATGACGCTCTTGAAAGGTTACAGAAATATGCGCTAGAGCTGCGTAAGAACAATGAAAGTTACAAAGAGATTATAGGAAACGAATTCGGCGCGTTGCTTGCTGAGAAGAGCATATCAGGCGTTGAGAGGGAGTTTAAAAGGATGCCTGTTGACATGATGAGGAAGATTGCCTCAGGTTATATATCGCTCAATCCCAAAGGGTACATACTGCTAAGCAATTCTGATGGCGGTGTAGTCTGCATGAGTGGCAAGGATTCTGAAACAAATGCGCTCGAATTGCTTAGGAAGAAATTTGGAAGCAAGTTCAGAGGAGGCGGCTCAAAGTCGCTTGCAGAAGGTCGTATAGAAAGGTGATCTCATGGCTTACTATACTAGGAAGGGCGATAATGGCAATTCTTCAACGATCTCGTTTGCTAACATTCCGAAAAGCGATCCTATTTTCGATGCTATAGGCAATGTTGATGAGCTCAACAGCGCCATAGGAATCACTATTTCACATATAAGAGATGATACGCTTAAAGGAATGCTTGAAGATGTTCAAAACGACCTTTTTATTTTAGGCGCTGAACTCGCATCGCTAAAAAATACAGCGATTCCCATAAAGGCTAAAGTAAGCGATAAAATGACAGAAAAGCTGGAAGCTGAAATAGAAAGGCTCTCAGCAAACCTTCCAGAGCTTAAAGAGTTTGTGATTCCAGGCGGAACTGAAGGAGCAGCATACTTGCAGTTTGCCAGGTCCTTAGCGAGAAGGGCAGAGCGCAGCATAGTTGCGGCTTCAGCAAAGTACGAAATAGGGGCCGCAATCAAAAAATATGCGAATAGGCTCTCAACTTTGCTCTTTGTCGCAGCCTTGTACGTAAACTTCCAGGAAAAAACTGCAGAAAGGCATCCTAAATATGGCGAATCCTGAATCACGCGTTAAAGTATTCTCTGAATTTTGTTGTTATGTAAAGCTTCTTACTTCTTCCACTCCTTTTTGATGAAAGAAATTCCTTTTCCAAGAGTTCTTTAACATATGCGTATGTTGTTTCACCAAAAATTTTTACTATATTGCTCTGCAGCTCTCCATCGTTCTTGCTTATATATGCTAGGATTCTAAGCGCGCCTTTTGTTATATCCGGGCCTGCAGCCAATTTGCTGACCATCGAAGCATACGGCTCTTTGACATTTATAGTGTATTTGCCTCCTATCTCTGAGATTTCAAGTGGCGTATTCCTTGTGGAAAACTCGCTAACCAGCTCTTTGAGAAGAGACTCAACATAACCTGGAGAGGCGATGCCTGTTATATCAGACAATTCTTTTATACTCAATGGATTCTGCGACATAAAAAGTGCGGCTTCGATTAGCTTCTTGTAATCAATGCTTTCCATCCCATCAGCTATTAAGCATTATGAATATCTCGCCAAAAAATTTCTCCTGAGTCATGATTATTTTGTTTCTGCTAGCGAGGAACAACAGTGGGACGAATATCTCTAGCATAAAGTCCTTACCGCTTAGAATGTTAATCAGCCTGCTGAATGTAAGCATCTTCTCCTTGTCGACATTGCGAACTATCAGAGCGTATAGTTCTTCTATTGTTTCTTCTATATTGAAGGCATTTAACTGGATTGGGATACTTACAGAGGTCGCATGCATCTGCGTCTCTTTTATGTGCTTAAGCTGCATTGCTTCGTCAAGCGCTTCCAACAGCTCCTGCAGCGTCACCCGTCTCTTGATGGGCAGTCTAAGCCTAGGCACAAGCTCGTATGTTGGCATTTGGCGCTGGATGGTACCCGTTTCATCTGCAGCTTCAACCTTTTCTTCTTCTAATTCTATTGTTTCACTTTTGAATCTTAGTAGAATCGATGCGGCAAGTATTATGTTTGCGGGCATACGCAAATCCAATATTTTCATAAGCTTTATTTCTTCAATGTATTTGTCAACTATTTCTACTATGTCTATATTCCATGGGTCTATCTTGTTCTTTCGCACCAAGTCTATCAGGATATCTTTCCAGGTGACCTCTCTTATTAGGCCTTCGAGGTCTATGCTGCCGCCATTGTTGCCCATAGCTACTGTTTGCGCAAATGCATTTTCACCAGTCGCCATGATATTATTTTGTTAAGAAGTAATAAATAACTTACTAGCCAATATAATCTGCGGGGGTCTTTTTGTATATAAGAGATCCGCTTCTTGGCAACATAATCCTCACAAACTTAGAGAAAGAGATAATTTCGACCAAATACATGCAAAGGCTGAACTACGTAAGGCAGTTAGGTTTTGTTTATCTTGTATATCCTAGTGCAAACAATTCAAGATTTGAGCATTCCCTAGGCACCATGCAGATAACTAAGGAGATAGCGAAAAATGTTTTTAAAAGAATATCGAGCGACGAGCTTGAGGAGCTCGCATGCGGAGCACTCTTGCATGATATAGGACACGGCCCTTTCTCACACGTGCTTGATGAAGCTGTAAAAAAATACCTTAAGAAGGACCATGTCGATATAGGTGAGGAGATTGTAGAGAACACAGAGATTGGGGAGATGATTGAGAAAAAGGGATTGTCAATAAGAGAAGTGGTGCGTAGCATGCATGGCTTAGGGCGTGGTGGTATAATAGGAGGCAGCCTAGGTTCAGACAGGATAGATTACTTGCTTAGAGATTCTTATCATATTGGCGTTGCATACGGCGTTATAGATTATAACAGGATAAAAAACAAGATAGCTTTCGATAAGGAGCCCGTAATATACGAAGAGGCAATAGAGGGAGCAGAATCGATGCTAATAGCGAGGTACTTCATGTTTACGTCTGTGTATAATCACCATACCTCTGTTATAGCTAGCGAGATGTTCAAGAAAGCACTTGATGGTGCGATAACCGCGGGCGAGTTTGACCCCAAGGAGCTGAGCATGCTAACAGATTATCAGCTCATGTACAGGCTTTCGCAATACAAAGAATCAAGGGATATAATAGCAAGAATAAACGAGAGACGCCTTTTCAAAAGGGTAATCTACAAAGATATAAGTGGAATTAAAAACCCTAAGAGTCTGCTCAATGAAGTTGCAGAAGAACTTGAAAGCGGAGGGATAGGGCAGGAGGATTTCGTGACAACGCTAGTAGAATACAAAAGCAATGACAATGACATGCCTGTGATAGACAAGAAAGGCAAGAAGATAGGCATGCTTAGCGAAATGTCACCGCTTGTAAACACGCTTATAGGCATGCTCAACAATAGAAAGAAGATGCTGGTTGCAAGCTCCCCAGAAACCAGAAAAAAAGCTGAGCGCATAGCCAGCAAGATTGTTGATATTTCAAAGTGACTTTTTATAGCTTTTAATCAGAAATTCGCTCTCTTTGCTGTGCGGCATTCTGGAGATTATCCTTTCGAGCATTGTGTCTTTGCTCAGATTTTTCAGGCATAAGAGTATCATGTTGCTAACCGTAGGTATATAGATTGTATGCATTTCAAATGCTTCTGACAAGTCCTGCTCGAATTTTATGAATTGGCTATCAAACGCTGAGCCTATAGCATTTATGGCAAGAACGCCTGAATTTTTTATGGCTTTGTATGATAGGTCTATGAATTCATTTGTTAAGAATTTTGATGGGATAGAACTGCCTTCGTAAGCGTCAAGTATTATTATATCGTAGACGCTGCTAACTGAAGCAACGTAGTCATAGCCGTCTTTATTTATGATGTTGGCGCTTAATTCAGGGTAGAATTGCCTTGCCATTTCTATCACATCTTCGTGCAATTCTACCACATCTATCTCTACGCTGCCTTTTAGAAAATGGTCAAATTGGTATGGAATTGTGCCCCCACCAAGGCCTATTATAAGAACCTTTGGCCTTTCAAATGCATATGCTATAGGGAGAAAGTAGTCCCAATAACTGTGCGTAAAAACAGTACCTTTTCTGATTCTCGAGTATACGTTACCATTATACAGGAATTCTTTCTCTTTTGTTATAATGTTTTCTCTTATCATGATGTTATGATTGTAGCTGTGGTTTGAAGCTATTATTTTGTAGCCTAGCAGTTGCATCACTTTGTCTTTTATTCCCATACCATCATTCTGCAGGCGCCAGGGTTGGGATTTGAACCCAAAATTCCGCGAGGAAACCGGTTTACCTTTTGCATCACTGATCAGCTCTTGAAGCTTTGCAAGCTCAAGACCGGCGCATTACCGGATTCTGCCACCCTGGCATGGTAAATAAGGTGCAATTAAGATATAAAACTCTAACTAATGCGCAGACATACAAAGAATTAGGATGCCGTAACGTTTGCAGTTGCGTATGCGCCCTCTTCGCCAATCAGCACAACTTTATAGGTAGCTCCTGGTATTGGAGTTATGATTAAGTGGCCGTTTGCATACTCTATCTTTCCTGAAAATGAAAATGTTGCCTGGCTTCCTGGTGAAAGCACGTAGCCTACATTTCCCTCAAACATTTGATCAGAGTTGAAAGGTAGTGCAAGCGTGCCGTTAGATTCCACTATGAAGTTCAGCACGCGCATGTGCTGCTGCTCAAACTTTATCCTTTCTGCGGCCATTTCCTGGAATTTCTCAGAGAACTGGCTGACATTCAGGCCAAGCGCACTGGCATTCTGCGAAATCAGCTTCCAGTCATTGTATACGTTGCTCCAGTGATCCTCGACTTCGCCAAGGTTGCTGCTGCTGTTGACCATAATGCTGAAGTTCGCTGCCATGCTGGCATCTTCGCCTCTTAACTTGCCTGCGTATTCAGATATGTAAGCGCTTACGTTCGCCGAGCTGTTTACATCGATGCCATGTTTTTCCGCTGACTGTATGAGCGCAGATGTGGCGATTGAAACATTTGGAATATTAGCACCGAGCGCGTCAGATATTTCAGAGATGTTAAAGTTGTATGGCTCGCCGGGATGAGATTTAAAATTGAAGCCGCCCTGATTGTCTTCGAATGGCTGCATAGGCACGATTATTTTCGAGAGAGCTATTGATTCGTTTCCGAAAAGCATAATGTGGTTTATCGTTACGCTACTATTCGAACCATCCTTGACGGTTACGGAGAATGAAGTGGTGTTGTTTGCGCCTAAGGAAAGGGATTCTGAAAGTATTGTAAGATTTGGTTTTATCTTTTCAATCTCGTGTTTGTACGTCTGAGTAAGCTTATAAACTGTTCCCGGCGCTTTAACAGATACGTTTGCTGATGGCACTACAACAGCTTTTAATGACGGCACGAGCACAAATATAGTTGAATTTGTCGAATATATTGTTACCACAGTGGGCGAAAGATCCGCAAGCAGGCTCGATGTAGCATTGACTTTGCCCTTCGCAATCACGGCATTTACCTGTTGCTTAGGTATGGTTACAGGATAGACTGTGCCATTAATTGCTATGCTCGCAGAGGTTATGTTGAACTGCACGATATTTATGCTAGAGTTTATTGGCAGATTGGCTGCACCTATAATCTCGGTAAAGTTTACCAAACGTATTAGGTCTATAGTTCCGGAACTTGAAACATTTACCCAACCAGACGCGTTTCCTGCGCCAGTATAGTGGACGCGAAGCGAAGAGTAAGAGATGTTCAAAGAGGTTGTTCCGGTTGGCACGTATGGCGGATCCGCGAGCTGTATCGGAACAGCGATTAAGGATGAGATTACCGGTTTCGCGGGAGCGCTGGGCTGTGAAACAGCTACGTATACCACTATGCCTATTATTACAACAATCGCGATTACGTACCAAATGGCTCTGTTCATCGAATCGATATATTTATGAAAAACATTAATAATGGTTCCGCTTCGCTTCGGCCGAATGGATGGCGCTCGCAAAGCTGAAAATCTTCAGTTGTTAGCATCTTTCGTTCTTTTGAAAAGAATTTCGAAAGAGCTTTTGTTCCCGGCTTCGATGATATTAAATTCCATTTTGTAATTATGCATGTTTTCAGCGATGTACCGGATCTCCTCTATGTGTTTATCTACCGGCAGCACGATATTCAGGTTTTTGCTATAGTCCACAATCGGATGCAGGGTAAGCATTATGGAACTAGTTTCATATAGGAATTGAAAAGTGGGAGCCTCAGAACTATCAATAGCTTTCTTTATCCTTTCGGCTGTTGCCTCGTCTATATCGTATTTTAGATATATGTATGCTACTCCGGTGATTTTTTCTTTCTTGAATGTTGCGCCAGCCATGGCCATTCACAAGTTATCATGATTTAACATTATGCACAACATTATTCTGAGTGGTCTTGATCGAGAAGTTTTCTTTTCTGAAAGCAGCGTATAGCGGCTCTTCTAGCTCTCTGTTTCTTTCCAGTGTTGCTCGCAATATTGGCTTGTACGTGCTTTTGATTGTTTTGTTATTATGCAAATCGATTTCGGTTATTGCAAATCCTCTTGTTGCATCGCTTATCGCTTGCGGAAATTCAGAGACATACGTGTTTTCGTCTTCATACTGCATTGCCGGAGTTTCAAACGTTTGAAGATCGCCGCTTATAGTATGCTTAGGCTCGTGGTAGTGAGCCTCAAACACAGCTGCGACAGGCACACGTTTTTGCAGTATCGCTTGCGGCTTTTGTTCGAGTGCTCTGGCAAGTTTATGCTGAACCCTTATTGTATCTTCATTATCTATGTTTATGTTGCCTATGCCATAGTCTTCTCCAGTAACAACTATTACTCTGCCTTCACTTACGCCTTTGCCTTTCAGGTAGAGTTTGATTATGCCAGCTAGTTCAGTGGCCTCATCGTACTCGTGTGTTTTGTTTGTTTTATTGAAGTGATTGCCACTGACTATCCATATATAGCCATTTTTGTTTATAGTTTCATCTATTACTGGCAAAAGTTTTTGAATTACAGATTCAGCTTGGGCACTTATGGTTTGTATGATGCTCACTCTGTTGAAGAACTTGACAAGCTCTGCGTTTATCTGATCGCCACTTAATCCGAGCTTTTGGAGATAGTTACGATATTCGTAGAAGGTGTTTGGCAATGTAAGCTGCTGTGGCGAATTTTTGAAGTTTGCTAGGTTACCTTCTATTATGTCACCATTAAGCAGCAATATTGGAATCCTACTAGAATCCAAATTGTGTATGTACTCTTTGCCTTTTTGTACAGCTTTTTCAAGCAAATCGTTTTCGGCCCAGCCACCCTCGTGGATGTCGCTCATTGCAACCACTGCAAGTTTCTTGATGTTATTTGGAATCTCCTTAGCCGCATATGGTATAAGCTCCAATATCTGCTTTGTTGAAAGCTTCGGAATTTCGTAACTCTTTAACTCTGATGGTCTCTTTTGCTCCAGGATGAGTTTTTCCAGTTTTGGGTCTTTGACTATCTCTTCGGCTTCCGTATCTGCAGTATGACTGCTTTGCGCAGTTTTGTTTGCTTTTTTGAGTTTGATCAGTTCTGTTGCCACGGCAAGCTCTCTTTTGTCGGCTTCAATGCGTTTTATCTTTAGAAACTCGCTCGTGATTGAGGTATGCGCAACAGAGCCATCTGGAAATATATCAACTATGCTTGCTGAAGAATCTGGAGGGAGCTTTTCTACGGTTTTTGTGGTTCTTGTGATTATTTTTTGGTTATACAGCTCGCCAAGCGCTTCTCTGTCTGCAAATGTGCCTTTTGCGAGCGATACGAATATTTTTTCCCTGTCAAGATCTAAAGTTGGCTCAATGGAGAATGATGTAAAAACATTTCCGCCGCTGATGAGCATTGTTAAAGGTTTCTGCAATACTTCCCTTTTGCCTATTGTTTCAACATACTTGTAAAAGTTGTCAGCGGCTAAGGTGTTGCTATTTTTATTGTACATCTTTGATGATGTGCCTAGTATCGGCTCCGCCTTCAATGCTATTGTGAATTCAAAGCCGTTTAGCTTTTTTTCTAAAAATTTTATGTCTTTCTCTTGTATCGTGACTCTGTGCTTCCTGTCTATGTCTTTTATGAGAGAGTAATAGTCGATCTTCGCAAGATTATATATCATCTTTTCAATGTCTGGCTTGCTTCGCACATTGTGCGTAAACGCTTCTATGTGCGCCGATCCGCGCCTTACCATTGATTCAAATTCAAGATTCCCTAACTCGCGAAGTCGCTTGTTCGCGGCTCTTATCAAGTTCGATATCGCTTTTTTTTCACTTGTAGCTTTCTGAAAGGCTTCTTCGCTGCCATTGCCATTGTTTAGGGATCTGGTCTTTTCACGCTTCTCGTCGAGCTCTTTTTTCAACTTTGCTATCATCGCTTTGAGTTTATCCTGACTTAGCCTTTCCACGTGCGCTTCCACCAGCTCTTTCAGCATCTTAGCTCTTTCCTTATATTCCGCACGCTCTGCCTCGTTGATCTTAAGCTTCTCATTTGCATTCCTGTATTCCTCGATCAACCTCTCGTCTTTTGGATTTTTATCAATCTGCTCCCTAAGTGCCGCAATCGAAGCTTTTGTGCTTTTTATTATCGCTGATGAGGCGCTGATGCTTGTATACATCCTTTCAAGCTCATTCTGAAGCCATTTATGCCGGTGGCTATAGGCTATGCGCAAGTCTCTTGCTATAGCCTCTATATTTTGTGAATCCGCAATTCCAGGCACAAAATATATTTCCGGATCATTAAGGGCTTTGTTTAATCTTTCAACATGCGGTTTGATTATTGCAGGCACGCTTACCATGAAGTTGATGCCCTCTTTAATCATAAGAAGTTGACTTTCGTGCTCATATTGTGGAATCCAGGGGATAAGTCCCGAATGCCCGCCGAAGTATACAACCATGTCTGGTTTTTGCACATTAGGGTCATTGAAATATTCTGCCAGGCCTATAAAATTGTCTGGGCTGAAAGCATACGTACCGGCAAAGAGATCGGATAGAACAAGAATTCTATATGGACGCGCGCCACCCTTTACGGGCGTGTTTAGCGAAATAGGAGTTTCCGCTATTTTATCCCCCACGCTAATACTTTGCAGAAAAAGTATAAAAAGCCGTGCCGATTTGTGTGTTTATTGAATTTTATCCTGGTTTACCAGATTATACAATGCGCCTAGTCTTGCAATGCTATGCAGTCAGTGCGTCGAGGGCTATTTTAGCTGCGAAATTTATTTGTTTTGACAGGTCCTTCGAACTAAGAAGCGGCGTCCTTAAGACAACATTGTCTGAAGCGACAAGAAGCGCCGCAGCTCTGACCTTTCTATACTCGGCGAGCTTGAAGAGGGCTGCTGCTTCCATTTCTACTCCTATAAATCTCCTGTCCTTTAAAATATCTTCCTCAGAATAAAATGCATTAGATGAAAATATGGGGCCTTTGAAGAACTTTTGGCCGCTTTTTAACAGTAGTTTCTCTATCCTTGAGCTAAGTGATTTGTCTGGGTAAAAAACGGTGCTTTTGAGTTTCGGAAAATATTCCCAGAGTGTGCCACCTTTTTTGCATGATGCAGAAGTTGCTAGTATTATGTCGCCGTATTTTATCTCTCTGATCAGGCCGCCGGCTGTGCCAAGCCTTATTATGCTTCTGCCGCCATATGCGATAACCTCTTCAAGGGCTATTGCCATTGATGGCATGCCTATGCCGTGCGAGACAAGGCTTATTCTTTTCCCATTATAAGTGCCTGTATAAACAAGAAATCTTGTTTTGTTTAAAAGCTTAGCTCCTTTGAGAAGGCGTGACAACATTTTAATTCTATCAGCATCGCCAGCAACTATTACGCGTTCTGCCATTGCGCCTTTTTTTATCTTGATGTGCTGCGGCGTAATCATAATTTCATCTCTAACAATTCTCTAACTAATTTTATAACCATTTTGGAAGGGAAGCGGTTGCCAGTGTATAATGAGTGGCCTGCGCCTTTGATCAAGGTGACGGATACGAGATTTCTATTTTCTTTTAGGCGTTCTGCAGCTTTTCTGATAGGAATGACCATATACTCGTCTTTTGTGCCAAAAATTGCTGCAATAGGGATGTTAATGGATTTGAACTCTCTCATGCTTCCTTTATAGTCCAGAATTCTGCCTTCGATGCTCTTTTCATCAGCTGTACTTAGAAACCTTGATGCTGATATAGGCCACTGGCCTTTTGGCATTATCTCTTTTGGCATTATTGCATATGGATCTTTACGTTTCAGCACTTTTGCTATGCGCAAACTCCTATAGAAATCCTTTTTGTGGCGTTTGTAATTCCATATGTCATAGCTTCTGTCATCAACAGGGCTTAGAAGTATGAGACCTTTGATTATCTTTGTTATGCGCTTTTTCCTATTTTTGTAAAGGAAGTATATGGCTTTCTGGCAGCCTGTGCTTTTGCCTATGATTATGACTTCCTTAAAACCCATCTTTTTAAGAAATGAAAGAGCACCGTATATGTCATGCGCAGAGTCTTCAAACTTTTCGAATGCTGCGCCAGCAAGTATTCTCTTGCCTGTTTCTCCAAAACTAAACTCTTCTGCAATATAGCTTCCGCGCTGCTGTATAGACAGCAGAGCTATACCTTCATTGCAAGCCGATTTTGCTATGCTCATTGCCGTAGGGGTATAGAAATTGCCGCCAAGGCCATGAAGATATAATATCGCCTTACCACTGCTTCTTTTTGGTGCAAATAACGCAGCGGCTAAGCTGATTTTGTCTTTCGCATCAAAATACACTATCTTCACTTTCATGCGCTCAGCTATCTCCCATATGTTGATACAATCTTGCTTATGATTTTTCTTGTTGCAGTTAGGTCGTCTCCAACATATTTGCCTATCCTCACAACCTTTACCCTAAGCCCGCGCTTTAGGCATTCCTTTTCTATCTTCTTCTCATCGAATTTCTGATCGTAGCCGAGCGCGATAATGTCCGGTTTTACTTCTTCCACGGTTTTGAATATATCATCTTCATCGCCAAGCCTTGCAGAATCCACAACGTTCAGGACCGATATGATTCTCAGTCTTGTGTCTTCGTTCATTAGTGGTCTGTGTTTTAGTTTTTTGGCTGTCGAATCTCTTGCCACAACAACGACAAGCTCGTCGCCAAGTTTCTTTGCTTCCTTCAGAAAGTATATGTGGCCGGGATTTATTATATCGAATACGCCTGTAGCCATCACTTTTGTCAAGAGCTCACTTCGTTAGAGATTAAGGCGCCTCGGTCGGGATTCGAACCCGAGTCGCAAGCGTGACAGGCTCGCATGCTGGACCACTACACTACCGAGGCATCAGCCTTATCTCTTAAAATTTCTTATCTTCTTCTGAAGGTAGGTTTTTCTTATGTCCTCATGAAGGTTGTTAACTGAAATGCTTCTATCGCGCATCAAGCTTTTAATGCTGCACTGTTCCGCAATCTCCTTTGCAAATGCATATGCAGCCAGTATACCAAATGCTACTGCTGTGCCTATATATATGTAATCATTGAGCTGCAGTATTGATATTATTTCCATTGCATTGCTTCATTGCCTTCAATCATTATGAATCCCGTTGGGGTGAATTGAACACCCAACCTGCCGGTAACCACTCAAGCAAGCTACAGCCGGCCGCTCTAGCCATTGAGCTACAACGGGCTAACGCACATATTTATTATATTTATAGATAGCTATAAAAATTATGGAGAACAAGCGCACTGCTAACAAGGCAACAGCAGATGCACAAAATACCGCCAAGACCCTCATGCAATTTGGTCGAAGAGCTAAGACAAAAAAAGGCGCCCAGAGAGCTAAGATGACGCCGCTCTCAATCTACTGGTTCAGAGATGTTGTAAGCGACTTCATAAAGAGGCCCAATTTTTCCGATGCAATTGCGGTGGTCTTCGCCATAACAAGCATATCTTTTGCGATGCCTTTCTACCCGCTGCCGCTGCTCATCGCTCTGATTGTTGTGTTGTTTGTGCTTACGCTCCTTCATCCGCTGATAGGGCTGATGGGTCTGCTCTTCGGCTCGCTGCCCATATTCATATACCAGGCGCCGCTCCTTGCTTGGATTTTCACGCTTTTTATGAGCGTTTCACTCTTTTTGGGCTACAGGCACTACAGAACCATAACTTCGATATACCTGCTAATGATGCTGCCTTTGTCTTATCTAGGTTACTTTTTAGAGATACCGGCATTTGCACTGTCGGTCTTGAGGATAGGGCTCAAGAGAGGACTTGTCATGGCAATAGTGGTGGTGCCACTGGTGGTTATGCTATCTGGAGTAATGAACATATCGAATTCGGGAAGCATTGCGTACAACCAGACTCCGGCATACACGAAGATATCTAGCTACAACATAAGGAGCATTCTCACGCCGAGCAAGCCCGCACAGAATTTTTCGACTCTTGGAGCGGCCTGGTCATCATCTGCTGCATCTTTCGTGAGTTTCAACACAACAAACAAGCTCTATGATGGTTTTGGCGCGCTCTTTTTGCCGCTCACTTTTCAGGCTCCAGAAACATTCATACAACTTGTCGCGTGGGTGCTTGTAGTTTTCATGATGGTGAACTTTGCCATAAAAAGCAGATCAAAGTACACAGGCGCTGAAGCAAGCCTCTTCAGCGTAATCATACCGATAGTGTATGTAGCGGTGTCGCTGTTCTCGCACACAAACATATCAATTTATCCGATACTCAGCTTCGTGGCCACACCCATAGTGCTTCTTCTGATGGAGTTTGGCGACATACATGTCGTACAGGCTTTGGATATAATGAAGAAGGACGTCAGGGAAAAGTTCGGAGAAGCTTTCGAGGACCTCAGCATGGGCACTACAGAGACCTTGGACGATGTCGCAGACTACGAAAACACGAAGCAGGAGCTTAAGCAGGCGCTGCTTGAGCCCATAGAGCATAGGGAGCTCCAGGGTCTTTACAATGTTAAGCCTGCAAAGGGCATATTGCTCTTCGGGCCGCCAGGCACAGGCAAGACATATATGATGCGCGCGCTCGCAAACGAGGTAAGAGCGGGCTTTTATTACATAAAAACTTCTTCGATCATATCGCCTTATCCCGGAGAAGGCTCGCAAACTTTGTCCAGGATATTTGCGACAGCTAAGAAGCATGCGCCTTGCGTTCTGTTTCTCGACGAAATAGACGCGATAGCTTCTAGCAGGGAGCTTCAGGAAAGCGGTACAATAAAAGAGATGTTCTCAACGCTTCTTGTAGAGATGGACGGCTTCCAGAAAATAGAAGGCGTCGTTGTGGTCGGCGCAACGAACATGCCTCACGTTCTCGACCCGGGTATAATGAGGCCCGGTAGGTTCGACAAAATAATATACATGCCGCTGCCCGACATGAAAGGCAGGATGGCCATATTCAAGTACTACCTTGAAAAACTCCCAATTAGCGATGACATTGATTATGCAAAACTTGCATCGATTTCGGAGCGGTATAGCCCTGCCGACATAAAGAATGTTTGCGAAGAAACGGCAAGGAGGGTTTCCGAAGAGGCAATTAGCAAAAACAAGGCGATAGAGATAAGCATGTCTGATATAGTCGATGTGATAAAGGTGATCAAGCCTTCGACATCGCTGGCCCAAATTGAGGAATACAACACTTTCCAGATGGACTATGAGAGGAGGACATACAGCGAAGGCAAGGACAAAAGCACTGCGGAGGTAAAAATGGATGATGTTGTAGGCCTTGAAAGCGCCAAGAAAGCGCTATACGAAGCGGTTGAGATACCGATACTGCATCCAGAACTGATAAGGAAGTATGATATAAGAAATATAAGGGGCATATTGCTCTTCGGGCCGCCAGGCACAGGCAAGACCATGCTTATGAGAGCCATAGCTAACGAAGTCGGAGACGTTCACATGCTTACGATATCTGGAGCTGAAATAAGCAGGGTTGGCGCCGAGAGGGCCATGCTAATGATAAAGCAAACTTTTGACAGAGCCAAAGAAAACGCTCCATCAATAATATTCGTCGACGAGATAGACGCGGTTGTTCCAGCAAGGGACAAGGCCACTGAGCAAGGGTTGCAGCTCACTGGCGAGTTTCTTGAGGAATTCGATGGGCTCAAAAGCGATTACAATATAGTGGTTGTGGGCGCCACGAATAGGCCAGATGTACTCGACACGGCTTTGATACGAGCCGGAAGGTTCGATAAGATCATATACATAAAACCACCTGAAAAAGAGGAGCGAGCGAAAATATTCGAACTGAATCTCAAAAATGCGCCGTACGAAAAAAACATCGATTTCGAAAAGCTCGGGGAAATGACGCAGGGCTTTACCGGCGCTGATATAGCCAACGTATGCAGGCAGGTAAAGATGAATGTTCTTGAGAGGAGCCTGCAGGGAGGCGGTGACGAACTCATAACTTTTGACGACATAGCTAAAGTCATACAGAACACGAAGCCATCTGCCCCATCGCAGGCTATAAGCAGGTATTTGACGTTTCTAGCGCTATACGGGCAGCGCTAATGCAATCATGTGCCAGAACGGTCGATTTTTTGCATTCTTGACCTGAATGTGTCACTTGCCAGTATCCTTGAATAATCGTCAGCGTGGATTTCCAGTGAGGCGTTGCCGTTTTTCACAGAGGCGTATTCTACCTTTATGTAGTTTCCCGGATGAAGCACAGCCGCATAACCGCTCGAAAGGCCCCACAATACCAGCGGCATCTCAATTGCACCGTCGGTTATCGCGCACCTTACGACTCCGCGCTGACGTGACTTAAGATCCGTAAAATAGTGTACGCTTCCTATAGAGAGAAGCTTGGCTATTATGTCTATGTTTTTCATCCCGGAACTGAGTTGCGAAAAGTCGCTTATGCCTCCTAGCGCGGGCTTTGTTCTGAAGAAAAATGTTGCGGAAGTCGTGGAAAATTCGGTGGAATCCTGCCATTTTTTGACAGATAGAGCTTTTGCAAGTATGTTGTCGTTTCTTTCAATAAGCATATTGTCGACAAGGTCTGCATATTTTCTCCATAGCACGACTCGTACAGGATTTCTCTCTTCGCCAAGAAGCATTAGCCTGAAATAGTTACCAGCACCGCCCCCTTGCACGGCCGTCTTGTTGAGCACTTTTATTACTTTGCCATCAAGATCTACAACCGACCCCTCAGCTATGTTTTCTGGCACGCTGGATGCGGATATCCTTTCAAAAATGCGTTGGTTTTTTGTGTCGAGCATTGATTTTGCCATCTCTCTGTTTATTAGCCCGTAGCGCTCGTCAATGGCGTTCTGTATGTCTGAAGAAACTTCCTGCATGATAATAAATTGCTCGAAAAAACTTAAATGCTTACCTGGCTATGCCTACAAGGAAGGAGGCAGCATTGCTTGCCAAACTAATTATTGGCATCGGGTAGATGCCAAAGACCACAATCGCAGCAAAGCATATTGCAACGGCAACAGCTGTGCCGCGTTCCATCCTTATGGCGCGCGCATCCTTTTTGCCTGTATAGACCGCTATAAGGACTTTTCCGTAGTAGTAGACCGATATTACCGTGTTTATTATGCCAACGATTGCAAGCCAGGCCATGTTGGCTGATATCGCGCTAGAAAAGAGAAGGAATTTGCCTATGAAGCCCGCGGTAAAAGGTATTCCCATCAGTGAAAGCAGGAATACTGAAATGGCTATTGCGGCAAGCCTATTCTCGTTTCCAAGGCCTATGAAATCGTCTATCGACGTACGCCCTCTTGCTTCGAGCCATGAAATGATAGCCAATACGCCGATGAATGCGAACATGTGCGAGAAAATCTGGAATGAAGATGCTTCTATGCCTATCTTGGAGGCCGCGGCTATGCCTATTAATATGTAGCCGGCCTGCGAGATTGACGAATAGGCCATCAGCCTCTTCATTCTTTCCTGAGAGAGCGCAGCGAGATTGCCAAAAAACATTGTGGCCGCGGCTAGAATAGAAACTACAAATGAGAAGATTATTCCAAACGATATGAATGCCAGAATCAAGACCTGCATCAGCGCTACGAAACCGGCTTTTTTGTTTACTCCGCCAAGCATTGCGGTTATGTTTGCCTCTGCACCTTGATATACGTCAGGGACCCACATGTTGAATGGGAATATTGAAGCCTCAAAGCCTATCGAAGCTATGAACAGTATAGAAGCAAAAATTAGGAGCGTGCTTTCAGGGTGACCCGAAAGGGCTATGCTGCCAGTAGAACCGTAGAACAGCACAATGGCGAACGAGAGTGTCGCCACCGATATAGAAGACATTACGAAGAACTTTGTGGCGGCCTCTAGCCCCCTTCTATTGAGAAGCAGTATGAATACAGTAGGCAGGGAGATAAGCTCTAGCCCTATCAGTATGGTCACAAGCGAATTGGCAAAAGCAACCAGATACATGCCTAGAAGCGCAAAGTCGCTGAGAAGCGCGAAATCTTTGTATTCGGCAGAGCCATAAACGATAAGATTCACAAGCAGCATCGAGACGCTGAAGAGAAGCATGAAGAATAGCGAAAACGGATTTACTGAAACGGAATTAAAATAGGTGCCGCTCGCGCCGAGCGAGATGGAAATGCAGATTTCCGCAGATAAAGCGGCCAAGAGCGCAATGTTGAACGCGATTTGGTATTTGGGCGTGGCAAATCTCATGACTATGCTTCCGAATAGCAGAATTGCAAGCGTAACCATGAAATATTCTATTATCATATCGATGCACCAAGACTTCCGAGCAGCACCTGAGGGATCACACCGAATGCGATTATAGAAGCAACTAGAATAAACATAGATGCATATAAGCTTAAGCTTGGATACGAGAGCACCCTAGAAGGCTGCTGCGGCGATAGGAATGATCTTCCAATAAGCCAGAAAAGATACGCACCATTGATTATAAGCATCGCCAGCGGCACGAGCCCGAGCAGGGAAAAAGCCATGAAACCGCCTATCGCTATAAGGATGTCGTTTATGAAACCAGAAGTAAGCGGCAGACCTACCGCGGCGAAGACTCCGAAAAGCGCCAGGTAAGAAATTATAGGCATTGCATTTACTATGCCGCGAAGCATTTTTATCGTTGTGGTTCCAATTGCTTTGTCGATCGCATACGCAACCAGGAAGAGCAGTGAAATTATCATAGCATGACTCAGCATGCCGAATAGAGCGCCGGAAAAACCGTAGATGTTCATTTCGGATATGCCGAAAGCTATGAAACCCATCTCGGCTATGCTCAGGTATGAGAACATTCTTTTTATTTCCTTCTGGGAGAGAGCTACAGCTGCGGAATATATTATTGAGAAGGCTATTATTGGGGCTAAGTAAACAGCATACGTCTTTGCTATTGGAAGAATTGTGAAAAGAATGAGCATGCCGTAAGCGCCGAACTTTGAGAGCACACCTGCGAGTAGCATGCTGCCTGCCGGCGAAGCCTCGGAATATGCGTCAGGCGCCCAAAGATGGAACGGGAATATAGGTATTTTAACCATGAACGCTATTATGAGCAGCACAAAAATTGCGGTTTGAGTGGTTGCCGGCAGCGACGAAGCGCCAGCAGAAATCGCTGCTATGTTGAACGTATGCACGGGCATGCTGAAATAAAGAAGCAGTATGCCTACAAGAAGCAGGCCGCTGGAAAATATTGAATATGCCAGAAACTTAATTGAGGCGTACCTTCTATCGTATCCGCCGAAGTGGAAAATTATGAAGAAAAGCGCAATTATGCTCGCTTCCCAGAATATGAAAAACAGGAATAAATTTGATGAGAGGAACAAGCCGAGCGTGGTGGCTTCGGTTATCAGGAAAAGAGCGTTGTAGCTTCTGCGCTCCTCCTTAGTGAAAAAGCCATTGGCGAATGAAGCCGCTAGGAAAACTATTGAAGTTAGAAGCACAAGGAAAACAGATACTGCGTTAAGCTCGAGACTTATTTGTATCGAGAACGGAGCGATATAGCTGAAGGATTCGCTTATGTTGCCTGATACTTTGAATATATAAAAGGAGAAAAATGCAAAAGCGATTTCAATGAGCGTTGCGATTATAGATACCTTGCTAGAATAGCTCTCCCGGATGGCGAAGAGGGAGGCTGCTCCAAGCAATGGTATCAGCAGCATCAAAAGCAAAATAGGTATCATCGCACCACTATCAACAACACGTAAACCATAAGCGCCGCGAAGCCGATCCAGAATGCTATCATGTAGCTGCTAAGCTGGCCGTTGACAGATCGCCTAGTTGCTTCCCCAAATGCAAGGGTGACATGGCCCAACCAGTCCAACGCCTCATTGAAGTAGTAATCGAACATACCTACGCCTTCGCTGATAAGATAAACGAATTCGCAGAAAAAGGAGTATAAGCTTTTCATCAGAATGCTGTTGTAAATGATTAAATTGAGTTTCTGAACATTCGCCTTGAGGCTGCCCTTGGAGAAGGCGAGATAGCCTATGTATGCACCAGCTGCTACGATTGCTGTTTCTATTGCTGCTCCGAAGATCGAAATACCTGATGAAGAATTCGCGGAAACGGCTCTGATTATCGGCAGGTATGCGAATGAGGCTGCAATGGCGAGCGCTGCGAGTACTACCATAGGGTATTTCATGCTTATCGGAGTGCTATCGTAATTTATTTCTGTTTCTATGCTCCTCTCCTTTTTGCTTATCAGGAATAACCACCTGAAGATGAAGAAACTGGTGCCAAGAGATATTAGTAGCATTATGGCATATGCTGCGATGTTTGTAGAAAAGGCTGCGCCTATGCCCAGGTTTGAGAAGAACGTGTCAAACGGAACAAAGCCAGCGAGGGCAAGCACCCCGAAAACGGTTGATATATAGATAAGCTTGTTGCGCTTCAGCCCAGAAATCTCATATATGTCTTCTTTGCCAGTTGCGTCCATAACTGCTCCGCTGCTGAAGAAAATGAGCGCTTTGTAGAATGCCTGCGCGAAGAAGAAATACACCGCAGCGGCAAGGGCACCAACTCCTACCGCAGCAAGCATTATGCTAAGTTCAGCAATGGTCGAATATGCTGGAATGCGCTTTATGTGCTTTTCCTGCATGGCGTTGAGCGTTGCAATTACTGCAGTGGCCATTCCAAAAACCGTAAAGAGCAGCATCGCCGTTTTAGAGCTCGAAAATATTGGGAATAGCAGAATCGCAACGAAAACTCCAGCTTTGACCATCGTTGAAGAATGAAGGAACGCTGAAACTGGTGTTGGTCCTTCCATGGCGTCAGGAAGCCACTCGTGGAAAGGAAACTGCGCAGATTTAGTGAAAATTGCTATCATAAGTAATGCAATCGCGCTTGCCGGCACAGGCACTGCCCCTGTCGCGGCTGTTGACGCCTTGATTATGCTTGAAAATTCAAGCGTTCCGTATGCATTCCAAAATATGGCAATAGAAGCCAGGAGAGCTATGTCACCTATGAGCACGATCGTTATCGCTTCCCTCGCCGACACTGTCGCTTTCTCCCTTCCATGCCAAAATCCTATGAGCAGGTAGCTGGTCAGGCTCAGAAATTCCCAGGCTATGAAAAGCGTTATGAAGTTGCCAGAAATCGCGAAAACGAGCATCGCAACGTAAAAAGCTAGCATTTCTTCATGGAACCTTTTCTGCTCGCTAGGTTTCTTCATGAATCCTGCCGAGTATATGAAAATCAGCGGCGCTATTATGAGCACCATGTAGAGCAATATCATGTTGAGCGTGCCCACGCTTATCGATATATGAAACGTGGCTCCGGCTACGCTGAACCATGTTATTGAGCTTGTGCCTTCGCTGACAAATGGCAAAAGCGCAAGGTTAGCTATTGAAGCTGCTATTGATAGGTATGCAACGTGGCGCCAACCGCGTATGAAAGGTATTATTAGCATCGCGACAAGAGGCGCAACTATGAGCGTTATAGGCAACATTCTACCACTTCGTAGAAGAAAGCTTTCTTATGTCAAAGTCCTGAAGCCTATGCTTCATGACCATGTAAATGCCGACGAAAGTTATTGTTTCTGCAGCAACAAGCGACCATATCACAATTAGAAGCAAGGCAGCGCCTGACGCATTTGGACTTGCAGCGGAGAAAAATGCGACCAATGCAATTGTTGAAGCCACAAAGATAAGTTCTATGGCAAGCACTATTTCTATGAAATGCCTGCTCGAAAGCGCGCCGGCTACGCCTATTGAAAAGATTGCAACTGCGAGTGCGATAGGGTATGCCAGCAACATCAGACCACCAACTTGACGAACTTCTTTATCACGAGTATGCTGCCTATAGCAGCTCCGAAGAGCATTGTAACGGCAAAGAAAAGTATCAAATACATGCTCGAAAAGTCGCTTGAAAATTCGTTTGTGAAGCTGTTAGCGTGCGTGCCTAGCGTCGGCAGCTGCACGAGAATTATGCACATCAGCAAGCCTATGGCCAGCGCAGCCGTCAAAAGCTTAGGAAGATGCGCCCTTTCGTTTTCCTTGTATTCTACAGCGACAACCGTTATCAAGTATGCTGATATGCCGCCTATGAAAACAAGGAGCTGCAGAAGGCCGACAAAGGGCTGGCCGAGAAGCATGAACAGGAATGCGCTCGAGGCGAAAACCAAAGACAGGTATATTACAGAGTAGAGCAGCTTTCTGGATACGAAAATCAGCACTGCCGGGATTACCGCAAGAGCTGATATCAGCGTGAAAAGTATCGCACCAAGCATCTTATCATCTAAGTTCCTCTGGTCTCTTTATGAGTTCGCGCCTATCATACACCACCAGGTTGTCGTACTCTTTCGTTAGAGTAAGGCAATGCGGCGGGCATACCTCTTCGCAAAGACCACAAAGCAGGCACCTCTCGTGATTTACAAGAGGCATCTTCTTTGTGCCGCGCTCGGTCTCGGTGTCGACCATCGTTATCGTCTTGTTTGGGCATATCCTCTCGCAGGCGGCGCAGCTTATGCACGTGTGTATGTCAAGCCTTAGCATACCGCGATAGGAATCTGGAAGCTTCTCCCTTTTTTCAGGGTATTCTGTAGTGAATCTTTTTTCCAACGCGTTCTTAATCGTTTTGCTAAGCGGATCAAGCACCGTTTAACCAACCTACTTCACAAGCAGCAAAAATATTGCCGCTATGTTTATTATCGCAAGGGGAGACAGCCACATCCATCCCAGTCTGAGGATGCGGTCTATCCTCATTCTTGCTGTTGCAACCCTTATCAGTATAACAAATAATGCTATTATGAAAACCTTAATAAAGAGCCATACTATTCCTGGAAGAAGCGGGCCGAGCCAGCCTCCAAAAAAGAAGATTGCTATGAGCATGCTCCCAAGAAGCATTCTCGTGTAGTCGACAAACAGGCCGAAGCCGTAATACGGCGAGCTTACGTCGGTAAGCCAGCCAGCTATAAGCTCAGAATCGGCTTCCCTTACGTCAAAAGGCGGCCTTTCGAATTCGGCAAGCATTGCGACGAAGAACACAAATAGGCTTATAGGCGCGAAGATGAAAAAATAGCCGGAGCTCTGCATGCTTACTATTGTTTGGAAATTGTAGCTGTTAGCAAGCAGTATTACCGAAGCGATAGCAAGCAGCATCGGCATCTCGTAAGCTATAAGCACGAGTATCGACCTTTGGGCGCTTATCGCCCCGAATTTGTTGCCGCTGGAGAAGCCCGCAAGGAATATGAACACCGGCATAAATGATATCACTACGAAGACCAGAAGCACTCCAAGGCTGATGCTTGAGGCTGCCACACCCTGCGAGAATGGGATTATTGCAACAAGAAAAATAAGCAGCGACAGCACTATTGGAATGGATACCGGAAACAATATCCGGTCTGCGCTGTCTGGCTGGATGTGCTCTTTTGAGAACAGTTTGAGAACGTCGGCAAGATTCTGGAGTATGCCGAATTTGCCCACGTATGTAGGACCGTGCCTCGACTGTGTCTTTGCCACTACCTTTCTTTCAACCCATCCGAAAGTGTAATCGAAAACCGCTATCACAATAAAAATGGCTATGAAGTAAAGAACGAGCGATATTATTTCCGTTGCGAGGCTTGAGCTACTTATGCCAATGATTCTTGAAACCGCGCTTTCGATGCTATCTATCAACATCAGCCATCACCAAATCCAAGCTCCCAAGAATAGCGAAAAGATCCGCAAGCCTGTTTCCCTTTGCGAGATAAGGCAGCACAGAAAGGTTTATGAAAGGCGCAGACCTAAGCGCTATCCGGTAAGGCTTTTGCTTGTCAGTAACGAGGTAAGCCATTCCTTCGCCCCTCGGAAGCTCCCTGTATGAAATCGCAACTTGTTTCTTTGGGCTTGGTATTATCAGCTTTATTCTTGAACCCCGCGCGTCGCCTGCCGGAATCTTTTTGAGAGCTTCCCTGACCAGCTTGATGCTTTCTTTCATCTCCTTCATCCTTACCTTGTATCTTGCAAAAGAATCTCCAGCAATCTCAACTTGGGGTTCGAAATGCAATTTGCTGTAAACATAATATGGCCTTGCGCTTCTTACGTCGTATGCTACGCCAGAGCCTCTCAGCACAGGCCCTGTAACGCCGTATTCTATAGCATCCTTTCTGCTCAGTATGCCGACTTTTCGCGTCCTCTCCAAAAAAACCGGGTTCTTTTCCAGAAATTGCTCGTATTCTTTTATCTTTTTCTCAACCGAATCAAGAGTGGCTAAAGCATGCTCCTCAAACCCAGGAGGCAAATCGTACAGCACGCCACCAAGGCGGATGTTCACGTAGAACATCCTGCTTCCAGCGGCTTCTTCAAGCAGCGAAAGAACTTTGTCTCTTTCGCGCATCGTCCATATGAAAAGCGTGAACATCACTCCTATGTCGTTGGCCATTGTACCCAACCAAAGCAAGTGACTCGCGATTCTCTGAAGCTCGAGCATGATTACTCTTACGTACTGTGCCCTTTCGTTGACGCTGATGCCCATAGCGTCCTCAAGCGCTGCAACATAAAGCTCAGGGTAAGCCATTGGCGCCGCATAGTCTATCTTTTCCAAGTAGACTATGTTCTGCATGTACATTCTGTTTTCCATGAGCTTCTCCACACCCCTGTGAAGGAAGCCTATATGCGGTTCGACGTTGACTATCGTGTCGCCGTCTACGTCAACTACGAGCCTGAGCACTCCGTGCGTGCTCGGGTGCACGGGGCCGATGTTGATTCTTGTAACGGTCATTTGCTCAAACCCTGTATTTAGAGCCCCAAGCAAAGCTTTTTCTAAGCGGGGCATCGACGCCATCCCACTTTTCGAGCAGAAGGCGCTTTGTATTTCTGCCTTCTATCAATATGCCGAACATTTCGTGCAGCTCTCTTTCATACCAGTCAGCGGCTTTGTAAATTGGCACTATCGTAGGCACGGAAAGGTCTTCGTTTGGCAAATCTACTTCAACGATTTCATCCTTTCTCTTTTCTATGTCTCTCAGGAAATACAATACCTGGACATGATCTTGATAATCAACTGCGGTTATCTTGACTAGGTATGAGAAGCCTTTGGCTTTAAGCTCATTTATGGCTTCTATAACATTGCCTCTTTCAACTTTCATTCCTCTTCACCTTTTCCTGAAGCTTCATCAGGGCTTCGAACAGATTCTCAGGCCTTGGCGGACAGCCGCCTACATAAACGTCAACTGGGAGAATCTGGTCTATACCTTCTATTATATTGTAGCTTTCGAACCATGGCCCTCCAGAGGTGGCGCATTCGCCGTATGCTATCACATATTTTGGGCTAGACATCTGCTCGTAAAGCCGTTTCATTTCAGGCGCCACAGATTTTGTTACCCAGCCTGCAACTATCATGACATCGCACTGCCTAGGGCTTGCCCTGAATAGAAGGTAGCCCTTGCGCTCGGCATCAATCCTTGCTGAGCCGAAGTCCATAAGCTCCATGGCGCAGCATGCGAGCCCGAACTGCATGGGCCAGAGAGAATTCGACCTCGCCCAGTTTAGAGGACCGCTTGCCGCAGCTTTTGCAAAATCAGAAAGCTTCAAGAAGAATGCGCTCTTTTTTGGTTTGTATGTCTTGAGAGATTCCAGCACGAGCCTGTCCATCTCCTGTTTCGCATTTTCGAATCTTGTCTCTTCGTCCATTTATGTCACCTCTCGCGCATATGAGCGATTGCCATGGCTAACACTGAAAAAAATGCGGCCATGATCAGAAGGGCTATAACAGCAATGCCGTCCGCAAAGGTCATGCTTCTTGCTATAGACGCCCAGATAAGCGTTACAATGGCCACTATTTCAAAGCCGAGAAATACTGGAAAGTAATGGGCGTATTCGAAAGGCATGCTTACGGTTTCGCCTATGCTTCCTTCTGCACTCTCGTAGCTCGAGTTCTTTACGGGATTGCCTTCGCTCTCACGCCTTACAAGTTTTGAAAACAGGAGCAATGCGAATATTACCGCAAATGAACAAACAGCCATGACCGCAACTGCGAGGTAGCTATTTATCATGGTTCTAATATGGGAATATACTTATTTAAATTTGCCATGAATCAAGATAGTAATGGGTGCACTTTCGTGCTTTTGAGCAAAGAAGCGGAATATGCACTGAAAAACAGAAGTATAAAGATAAGGGTCAAGAGAAGCGGCATATTCCAGCAAATCACATTCAACGTTAGAAGAGTAAATGAGGCAAACATTGTGTTTACCGAGCTCTTTACTGAAAGGATTATAGATACCTCGGAGCTGCTGAGAGTCGCAAAGGAGATTGGACTTCCTGTAGAAGCGCCGAATGGCAGGGCTTTTCCTCCAGGCACTTCGGCTAGCGATTTTGTGGCTATTTAGCTGCTCATTTGATGCTTGCCCGCTTTGCACGCTGTGCAGATACCAAGTTTTGAATCGAAATGATCGTCGCAAACACGCCTGCCGCAAAGCCTGCAGGTATGCTTTGCTGGTTTAATATGGCAGATGTCGCAGAGCACGCCGAGGTCACTCATTTTGTATCACCAAACATGTCGCCCAGTAGCTCTTTCGCCCTTTTCAGCGAAAGGGGCTTCAGGCCACGCTTCTTCGAATAGGAGCATTGGTATTTTATGTAGCTTTCTGTTATGTTTGTATTAGGATTAAGCTCCTTGCACCTTTCTATGTACTTGCTTATTATCTCTGCGGCCTGTTCCTCGCTAAGTCTCTTCACGTTCACGAGATAAGGGGCGAGCACTATGTTAACTATCCTGTGCCTGAAATCAGGAAGCGGTGTATTGAGCAGGCGCTCTATCCATGCATATCTGCCTGATTGCACCGAAGCAACCGGCTGATTGGCTACCGTTTCCAAAGCAATTTTACTTATCGATTTTGATGCGTTGACAACTTCTTTAGGAATGCTTTTTTGGGGGATGGGCATGTTTTCCAGCATTTTATCCATAATCCTAATGCGCAGCAATTTCGCAAGTGCAGGTTTATCTAAGATCACCTTGCCATTTGAGAGCATTTGATGCACTAAGGAAATTGAATCGTCGCGCTTTGATATCTCTATGTATTCGTAAAAAGGCATCTCGAAGTAAGTATGCCCGGTATAGGTGCCTTTGCTTATGTGCACTCCGAGTTCCTCAGAAAGATGCATGATGTTTTCTTCGCTTTCTTCCATCATGGCTGCATATGAACGTTCGGCTTCGAATGCAGCTAGTTTCTTTACTGCATACATGCCCAATGAGCTGGCTATCATGCGCGCATAGACGTAGCTTATCACATATGCGCTTTTTATTTCGTTGTATGATGTTTTTGTATATTCTGGATTCTGGCCATTCAATGCATTCTCTACTTCTATTGTACCGAGCTTCAAATGCTCTGGATTAATCCTGTTTATACCAAGGCTTTCTATTAGCGCTTTGGCCTCTTCTGAAAATGGGTATTTGTATGCGAATTCTATAGCTTCGTTGTCCATCTATATCAAATCAGTAGAGGCGCATTCAGCCAATAAACGTATCGAATACTTTTTTGTATGTATCCACAGTGCCTATGTCAAACCATCTTCCTTTGTATATGTAGCCTAGAACTTCAGTGTTTTTTATGAGCCACTCGATAAAGTTTCCTATGCCGTCGCTGTTTGCCGAATTCTTTAGGTACAGGCCTATATATTTTATGCTATCTTTTGGAAATACGTATATTCCTGTGCTTATAAGCGTTGATTCTGGTTTTAGAGGTTTCTCAGCAAATGATGAGATTTTTTCGCCGTCAAGCTTGACGACACCAAACCTTTTTGCATCTTCTACAGATCCTATGTCGTAGAGGGCTATTGTAGGCTTTCTGCTCTTTTCGGAGAAAAGTATTGCGTCCTTCACAGAAAAATCATAAACGTTGTCTCCGGCTATAACTAAAAGATCATCGTTGATTTTTTCTTTTTCTATCGCGTATGCTATGCCTTTTACGGCACCATACTTTTCAGCGTTGCTTTTGGAAGGTTCGACAACCATGCTAACCTTTATGCCAGGGCTGTTAATGCGAAGGCTTAGCCAGTATTTGAATGCCCCTTCGAACTTAGAGTTTGTGCTTATTGTTATGTCGCTTATTCCAGATCTTATTACGTCATTAAGAATGTATTCTATTATTGGTTTACCTCCTGCACCTATTGGAAGGAGGGGCTTTGGTATGAAGTATGTTATTGGCTCTAGCCTCGTTGCGAAGCCGCCGCAAAGTATAAGGGCTTTCATTCAATCATTTTTTATAGCTGTCCTTTCTATTTAATGTGTTTTGCATTTTTAAGCTTTGTTGTGTGGTTATGCCTAATACAATTGTCGCTGTGCCGTTGGATAAGAGGCTTGCTGAGTTCATAGGTAAAAAGGGTAGCGAAAACAGCATAACGTTTTATAATAGGCATACTGACAGCGGAGCCATAGTTGCGCTTATGCCAACCAGCATAGAAGAGAAATTTTATGCAGCTGCGGAGAGCATACTGGTTTCGAATGGTGTGATTTTAGGCACTGAGAATGTTAATGCGGTTTTTGGAGAGATGCTTGTTGCAGCATCGTTGGCAAAGAAACCAGTGATTTTTGTAGGCAATGATAAAGTAAGCGAATTGGCGAAAAACGCAAAAATAGAAAATTTTGCTTATGCCAGCTTGGAAAGCTTGATCGATGAAATTGAAAAACTCAAAATTCCAGAGGGTAGAGGCAAACGTATCGACATAGACAAGGCTTTCAAGGTTACTGGCGTAGGCACAGTTGCTTTGGGAGTTGTAACTTCTGGAAAGATAGCTGTCCATGACGAGCTTTACCATACTTCTGGAAAGAAGGTAACTGTAAAGTCTATACAGATTCAAGATGAGGATAAGAGCGAAGCCGAGGCTGGATCCAGAGTCGGGCTGGCACTGAAGAACATAGAACCAGATGAGATAGAAAAGGGGGATTTGCTAACAGACAAAATTGTTGAAAGGCGTGATACGCTCAATGTGGAATTGAAGAAAAGCGAGTTCGGAAACGAAAGTATAGAAGAGGGAAAAACATTTATGTTTGCTTCGAATTTCTCATATGCCAGCGTTTCAGTAAAGGAAGCAAGCGGGGATGGCGCAAAGCTGCAACTGGACAAGCCGCTGCCACTGATGCCTGGAGACAACTTCTTTCTGATAAGAGGAAAGGTGCCAAGGATATTTGCGTTCGGAAAAATCGTCTGATATCGTGAAACTATGAAAAGATGCATAGTTGCCGGGGCTGTGGTCTTCAATCCGAACGGAAGGCTGCTCCTAATCAGACATAGAAAACTTGGCATATGGGTTTATCCTGGCGGTCACCTGGAAGATGGCGAAAACCCAATGGAGTGCGCTAAAAGAGAAGTCAAGGAAGAAACCGGCATTGATATAAGGATTGTGGATCCTGTGCGCAGGCGGCGGATAAAATTTGATGGAGCTATAGTTGCGGAAAACCCGATGGCTGTAGTCATAGAAGATGTTCCCTACAAAACAGGCCATCACGAGCACTTTGACATAGTGTACCTCGCACTTTCGAAGGGGCCATGGAAAAACGCAAAGAATTCTGAGGGAAACAAAACGAGATGGCTTGGCAAAGAAGAGATAAAAAAACTAGAAACATTCGAAAATGTGAAATTCGTAATAAAAGAGGCATTCTCTAGCTACGAACGTTTTATGCGCTCACAGCCTAGTTAACCACAGGAATTCAACAACAACCTCCACAACAATAAGGACTATTATTATCACTTCTAGGAGGTAGTTGGTTTCCTCTTGCACCATGTCCTCCACAAAACTTCTTATTTTCTCCAGCATTTCGAGGTTCTCGCTAAGCGAATTGTACCAGCTCTGCAGCCTGAAGCTCTCTGAGAAGAGGGAATAGAGCTTTGCAAGGTACCATTCGCCGAAGCCGTAGACTATGTTGTTTGCGCTGTTGACCATGTCCTTTGTTTCGTCGTAGAATTCGCCTATCTCGAGGCTGAGCCTGGCAAGGTTCTTCCTGGCCCCGAATATCTTAAATGGGTTCGACTTGACCGTGCTAGAAAACCTTTCGTTGACCGTCTTTATGCGCTTGCTTATGTCGTCATGGTAGGCCCTGAATTCGAGAAGCTGAATGTTCGCTATTTCTGCTATTAGAAGTTCGTGTTCGTAGTTTTTGCTCTCTGTTATGAATACTGTTGCGTCCCAATCTATTACGGCTATTTCGCTTTTGTAGTATGAGATGCGTTTTGAAATTGTGCTCCTGAGGTACGATTCTGATATGTTTGCGTAGTTTTTATCTTCGAGAAGGAGGCCCGCAATAAGTCTCTTGTTCTTGCTGTAGAAAGACTCCTTGTCTGCGTCTATTACGTATATCCTGTAAGTCTCAAAGGCATCCTTGATTGTGGCATCTGCGGCTTTTTGTAGGGCTTTTTCGGTCCTTTGCTTCACATCTGATGCTATGCTTTTTATAGAATTATTGAAGTCTTGGTCGAAGGTAAGGTCCTCCAGAAGCGCAGCATTGGCCCCGGGAACCTGTACTCTTATTCTTACTGAAAATGCGCCTATTTCATATATTGATACTTCTCTTTTTACGGCAAGCTTTGTTGAGCCGAATGTTATCTCGGCTGCCTTGAGATTGAATATTGTAGGAATGTTGAATGTGGCTATTTCCTCAGGAATGGCTTTTTCATGCTCATACGATGAAAAGTCCTCTGCGCCCTTGAATATATTCCTGACTTTGCTGGAATCCAGCTTTTTGCTCAAGTCGTATGCAAAAAGATATATTAGCTCGCTCATTTTGATCACCGACCGGGGCGCGCATCCGCTATGATAGGAATATGCACCGCAATCTATTAAATAGCTGATTGCACCGCGTGTATAGCACGAACATAAACTTCCCCACGAACGTTCAACTCGCGAAGAGACCTACCGGTATCCCATAAAATAAACATTCTGAACGGCTTAAAATAAATGATAGAATATCAAAAAACTTTAATAAACGCGCTCCTCGTAGTATTGGCATTTCCTTATGCGTTTACTGTGGTAGTTGCATTTTTTTGGCATTGACAATCCGCAAAGCACATTGCTACAACGTGCAATTGGCTTGCTAATTTCGTTATCACCTATCATTATGATTGTTATAGGACATGCTAGAAAAAGATGACTTTATGGGCAAAATCTAACTTTCTGAGCATGTGATACTTTACGAACAAATACCGCAAGAGGTTATGCATAAATAAGTCAATGTTGTGGTATATGCAGAAGCATATAAAGGAAGGGAAGAGGATTAAGGTTTATGGGAAAGGATTTTGCCTTAGAACGTGATTATCTCATAGCCTTCCTCTATGCTTTTTCTTATATATTCTCCTACTGGAATCAATTCAATGTCGCTCGAAAGTTTTGCATCCAGATTGTACTTTTTTGCGGAGTTCACGCAGGCCTTCGGCTTGACTGTCGCGAACGAATTGTATTCCTTTCGCAGCTGGTCGTTTGCGGCTAAAGTCTTTTCGCTTGGCCCCCAGAATATTACCCGTATTTCGTTCCCAGCTTGCGACTGGTTCTTAATAAAATTCAGGGGCATCCTTATCTTTTCCTCTTCCTCGCTCATTACTATTAGCAATATTTTTACCATATTTACACACCGTATGTGCGTCGGCAAGGCTCGCTAGCAGCAAGAGCTGCCGGCAAGCGCCGCAGGCGCAGCTGTGGATTTTACCTCAGCCACAGCATGCCAACTACTTTCTTTCCCTGGGCCAGGTCAACCTTTACGCCGAACCTCCCGACCCAGTACGAAGCCACTTCCATCGATTTAGGGTCTTCTACATTGTCGAAGAGCTGGCCTACTACCTCGTCATTCAAGAGCAAAGGTATGTGCCTTATGCCCCTCGGGTCAGTCCATGGCTCTCCTTTTTTCACTTTGGAGAGAAGCTCCTTGCTGTCTTTTTCTACTTGCTTTTCGTCCAGCTCCTCGTTATCTGAGCTGTAGTACCTTCCGTTCATCCATCTCCATCCGTATCCTCTCATTTTTATCACCTCAACATTATTTTACGCTGCTTTCGGCCTGCTGCTTTGGTCTGAGAGCAAGCTCCCAGACGAAGAATATTGCCGTTATTGCAGCGAATATCCAGAGCGTTGTCGTGAAACCTAGGTATTTCACCGATGCCATGTAGCCAACGAGCGGCATGAGGATGGACATTATCATCATGCTAGAGCTGAAGAATGATGTTGATGTGCCTATTTCTTCAGGCTTGAACGTCGTATTGGCTATCTGCAGCCCGAGAGTCCATGCTATGCCATCTGGTATTGCGGCAATAAGGAATGCCAGAACAAAGAATATGACTGACACCGAGCTCAATGCAAGGAATATAGCCGCTGCAAGGGCTACACTAACAGCAAAGACCATGTACGGTCTCCTGTTCTGTATCGGCGATTTCAGCCTTATGATGAATCTCGTCACTACGTCGCCGACGAACATTATGGCAAACAGGTAGAAGACAGTTGTTGCTGAAAGGCCAAGAACCCCGCCGTAGATCACTCCATATGAGAATATTATGTAGAAAGGTATTGTATAGGCGAAGGCGGCTATGACTGCCCAGTTGAACTGCCTGTTCTTGAACAAAGATGCTATGCTCGTGCTTCCCTTTTGCCCTTTTTCTTCCATGTACTTAAGAGAATATTTTCCTCTCAGTGACGCTACAAACGGTATTGCCACAAAGGCCATCACTGCAAATATCAGGAAGATTTCCTTGATTCCCAGATGCAGTATATAACCTGTAACGAATGGGGCTATGATGAGCGCGAGTGCAACCCAGAATGAGAATGCGGCCTGCTCAACCTGCCTCTTCGACTGATCGATTGACGCCATTCCCGCCATTGTCATGAACGAATCCATTACAAGGCCTGTTATGAAACCGTCAATGATCATAAGTGTATAGACCTCTGCGAAGCCCGACGCAAATATGTAGAGCGGCATCGTGATTCCAAGAAGTGCAAGGGAAATTATCTCAACCCTTTTCAACTGGCTGGGCCTAAATTTCCTCATCAGAAATGCTGCAACTGCGAACGCCAGAGTAAAGAGCGCAAACCCTACTCCAACCTCGAACGAATTCATGCCGAACGCCAGTCCTAACGAGCCAATAGAGGTCTGATAGAACTGGAGCAGAAACCTGCCCATGAATGCGGCTATGATTATCAGCCATGATGCTCCGCTTATGACACCAAAATCCAATCCAACTTTTCCAAGATTTTTCCCAACCACGCCAATCACCTGACTAATCAGTCAGTTAGTATTATGAACATGCTGATATATAAACCTTTCCTAAAAATGACTGACTACTCAGTATATAAATAATGACCGATAGGTTAATAAATTTACGTCGGCATTATATATGCGATTAGGCGATTGCGTGAGAGGTAATAAAGAAAAGCAAATAATAAATGCTGCCATAAACGTATTTTCAAAGAAGGGTTTTGACATATCGAACGTAGACGAAATCGCTTCAGCAGCCAAGGTAAGCAAAGGTACAGTATTCCTTTATTTCAAAAAGAAAGACGAACTGATAAAGCGAGTAGCACTACTTTCTGTGCCATACCCTGAAATTACTTCCATAAATAGCAAAACTTATGAGGACTACAAAAAACTGCTAAACGATTTCGGCAATGCATTCTTGGATAAATACGCCGACAAGCGCATGCGAGAGCTGTTTATAATGACTATGGCAAAAAAAGGGTATTACAAGATCATTGAAGACCAGCTTAAAGAGCTCTGCTTTGTAGAAATGGATAAGATGTTCAGCACAGTAGAAAGGTTAAGTGGCAGGCCTGTACACATTACTGTAAAGAAGGCGTTCTTCGGTGCGCTCTTGTGCTATATACTCTGGTGGGGCCACAACAACATAGATCCTGGCAAATACGTCAGCGATCTGGTAGACAATTTATTTGGATAGAGAGACAAATGAGCAACTAAATGCACTAAGCTAGAAAACTAGCAATTTAGGGAACCTTGGCGCAGCTGAATTCTGCAATTACCGGAATTTTTATACCTTTTCTATTCAGCAAAGCAGGTGATGCCGCCGCTGGCTATTGCTTACTGCCACTATTCCATCTATTTCATTTTGTCAATAGAATCAGCCATCGGCAAGCTTTTTTGAGGGCATCATACTATAAGGAGTTGCCTCGAAGAAAGAAAGTAGCGTGTCTTGTCGACTGCCCAAACAATACAGAGTACAGAATGGGCCCGGAGAGATTTGAACTCTCGACCTACGGCTTATAAGACCGCCGCTCTAACCATGCTGAGCTACGAGCCCAAACTAACAATATTATATTTTGCTATACTTATTTATTTTATACCTTATCGCTGGTGCTCATTGATGGATTTCGGTGAAGGTCTGAGAAAAGCAATAGCAAGGCTCAGCGGAGCCACCATCATAGACGCAAAGACAATCAGAGAATTTAACAAGGAGCTGCAGAAGGCGCTGCTTAGCGCAGATGTTGACGTAAACCTTGTCTTTGAGTTCACTAAAAAGATAGAGGACGCTGCACTTCATGAAAAGCTGCCACCAGGAGTTACTCCTAAGGAGTACATAACTAACATGGTATATGATGAGCTTGTCAAGCTTGTAGGCGAGGCTTACGCGCCAGAAATAAAACCGAAAAAAATATTGCTGCTTGGTATATACGGCTCCGGCAAAACCACTACCGCTGCGAAGCTTGCTAAATTTTACCAGGACAGAGGCCTTAGCAGCGGCCTCATTTGTTGCGACGTCTCGAGGCCAGCCGCATATGAGCAGCTCGAAACATTGGCAAAGCAAGCTAACGTAGGATTTTATGGTATAAAGGGAGAAAAGGACGTAAAGAAGATTGTTTCAGCTGCCTTGCGCGAGCTCAAGGACAGAAAGGTCCTCATATGTGATTCGAGCGGAAGAAATTCGCTTGACAAGGAGCTTACCGACGAGCTTAAAAAAATAGTAGAAGCTTTCAAACCAGACGAAAAACTTCTGGTAATAAACGCCGATACAGGGCAGGTTGCTGGAAGCCAGGCCAGAGGATTCAACGATGCTGTCGGGGTGGATGGCGTAATAATAACAAAGCTTGATGGCTCTGGAAAAGGCGGAGGCGCACTGAGCGCCGTAAATGAGGCAAAAGCAAGGGTGACTATGATCGGCGTGGGCGAGAAGCTCAACGCCATCGAGCTCTTCGATCCGAAGAAATACGTTGGGAGGCTTCTTGGCATACCTGATATAGAGGGACTCATAGCTAAGGTAAATGAGGCGGTAAAGGAAGCAAACATAAAGCCTGAAGACGTGAATGTCGAAACCCTCACGTTCGATACGTTTTACACCCAGCTCAAAGCAATGCAGAAAATGGGTCCTTTGAAGAACATAGTTGGTATGATGGGCATGCCAGACATGCCAAGTAGCATACTCGATCAGAGCGAAAGCAAATTCAAGAAATATGAGGCTATTATAGGGTCCATGACTAAGGAAGAAAGGTCAAATGGATCGTTGATGCACAATTCTTCGCGAGTAAGAAGAGTCGCAATGGGCAGCGGCACTGAAGAAAAGGACGTAAGGCAGCTTGTAAGCGACTTTGAGAAAATGAAAAAGATCATGAAGATGATTGAAAACGACAGAAACCTGAGAAAAAAGATGGGCAAATTCATTCAAAGCATGTAAAAATTTAAAACCAAAAAAAATAGAAAAACAACTCAAAATTCACTTCATTTCTTGCTTTTCTTTCCCTTCTTCTTTGCCATTTCATCTACCAGTGTTAAAATTATTTACATAAAAATATTTAAGATAGACATTTTTATTCATATATAATCGTATATTGTTATTCAAGTTTTGCATGATTTTATGGAAGACAGCGCAGCAAGCAGAAAGCTTGATGAGCTTTTAGATGAATATTCTAGAACTAAATACAACAAAGCGACAGACAAACATTTAGGTATCCTTAGGGCAAAAATCGCAAAAATTAGGAAGGAGCTTTCTTCTAAGCGTGAGAAAAAAGGCTTTGGCTTTTCGATTAGAAAGGAGGGCGACGCGACTGTAGCGCTTGTAGGAATGCCTAATTCGGGCAAGTCTTCGATATTGAATGCGCTTACCAATGCGAAATCTGCTGTTTCTGAGAGAGTGTTTACCACAGTCGAGGCCATCCCTGGCATGCTTTTGTATAAGGGGGCAAAGATACAACTCCTCGATCTGCCTGGCTTGATAGAAGATGCCTATAAGGGCAGCGGGGGCAGTATGAAGATAATGAGCGCGGCGAGAAATGCGGATCTGTTTCTGTTTGTTGCTGACGCCACAAATGTTGAGCCGCTTCTTAATCTTATAGCGGACATGAAAAAGTTTGGAGTCATAGTAAACGAAAGTCCGCCAGACATAATTGTGGAAAAGCGCGCGAGAGGCGGCATAAGAATAAACAGCGGCGAAAGGAGAGTACCCTCAAGAGAAGCCATTAAAAGTATACTCGAAGAGTTCAAAATATTCAACGCAGAAATAACTTTCAGATCGGATGCCACCGAGGAGGATATGATTTACGCGATAGCGAAGAATAGGGTTTATGTGAAGGGTGCGATGGTCTTGAATAAGATAGATACTGTAGAAAATTTTGTAGAGCTTGCAGGTACTCTGGAAAAAAAGACGCATATGGAGGTTATACCGATAAGCGCATTATTGATGAAAAACATTGATCTCTTAAAGGACAGGATATTTGATATGCTGGAATTGCAGAGAATTTACCTCAAGCCTAAAAACGGCCAAGTCGATTACGAAAGGCCTGTAGTAGTGAAAAAAGGAAGCACAGTAATTGACGTTGCAAGAAGGATACATACAGACATGGCTAAGAACTTCAAGTATGCATATGTCAGCGGCAGCAGTGTCAAATTTGACAACCAGAAGGTCGGCCCTGAGCACGTTGTTTCTGATGGTGATACGGTAACGATAGTCTATGCAAAAAGTTAATATTGTTTTTTGAGATAGTTTAGTGATTCGATGGCGCTGAAGTATTGGGAATTCGAGGATGCCCCTCTTAAGGAGAAGATAAAAAACCCGAGTGTAAAAGAGATAGCCAACGTGTTTTTTGAAAACGAGACAAAGGCTTATAGGTTCGCGAAGGCGCTTGCATTAGTAAAGAAGAAGGGTGAATTGAGACTTAAAGACTGCGGAGAAGAACTGCCTCTCGCCACTTGGAAGAGGTATTTGGATTTCGGCATAAGAGTTGGTCTGCTGAAGCACGAAAATGGCGCATATTCGTTTACGGACAGGTACTCTAAGCCTCTAAAAAATTTTTCGCTTTACATAAAAGCTTGGATGGAATCAAAAAATGACGAGGATCTGGAGGTTTTGTTTGCAGGAGCGAAGTCAGGAAAGCAAACTAAGAGAGGAGGCCGCGCGCCAGAGATTACAGGTGGAGAAACGGTTCACGGCGACGAACAAACAAATCAGGACAGCTCCGCGCCCTCTACGCAAAGCTGATTCGCGACAGCCTATTTCCTGTACCACACGGTGCCATTTTCTGTATCTTCGATTTCGTACCCATATTCTTCGCGTATTTTCTGCCGTATAGAATCGGCGCTTTTGTAATCACCTTTTTTCCTAAGCTCTTCCCGACTTTTTATGAGTTCGGCCACATCGCGCGGAAGCTGCTGTTTGTATGTATCTCTTTCAAGAACGCCGAATACACCGGCCAGTGCCAAAACTGTGGATATTGCCTTGCCTTTTGCTTCCCTGCCTATATAAGCATTTGATTCGGCGATTTTTTTCAAATCAGAAATAGCGCTGACCAATGCAGAGAGCGCAAGGGGTGTATTGAAGTCATCGTTCATTGCTGCTTCGAATTCTTCTTCGAGCTTTGCAATCACTGCACCAATACCGGAATCGGCATCGCTTTTTTCGGCTTCTTTAGAGTTGTAGAATACGCTAAATGCTGAGTAAATATAACGCAATTTCTTGGATGCTTCAACGAGCAACGCTTCGCTGTATTCGATGTCCTTCCTGTAATGGGTCGAAGCATATAGCAGTCTGATTTCTTCAGAGCCAAACTTCTGCAAAACATCCCTTATCCTAACAAAGTTTTTAAGGCTCTTGCTCATTTTTTCGGACTTTACATTGAGCACGCCAGAATGCAGCCAGTATTTTACGAAAGGCTTTACTCCGAACGCAGCCTCAGATTGGGCTATCTCGTTCGTATGATGTGGGAAAATAAGCTCAGAGGCGCCGCCATGTATGTCGTATTGCGGCCCGAAAATGGCATGTGTCATTGCGGTATCTTCTATGTGCCAGCCTGGCCTGCCATTTAGTTCAATTTCTTTGCCATTGATTACAATGGTTATGCGCCATGATGGCTCGCCTTCCTTCGCGGCCTTCCACAGGGCGAAATCGTAGCTGTTTTTCTTGCCTTCCCTTGGTTCTATCCTGTGTTTAACCAGGTCTTCTATTTTCATCATCGAGAGTTTCGTATAGTCAGAAAACTTTGAAACGTCGTAATAGATATCTTCGTCTACAAGGTACGCGTAGCCTTTATCTATAAGTAGCTGTATCTGATCTCTGATCTCTTTTATGTAGTCGTGCGATCTTGGATACATGTCCACGTCACGCTTCACACCCAAGGCTTCCATGTCCTCAAGAAATCGCTTCTCGTAATATCTAGCAAGCTCTATCGGGTCGACGCCGCGCTCTTTGGCTCTGGCGATTATCTTGTCATCTACGTCAGTTATGTTCTGTACGTATTTCACTTCGTAGCCCAGGTGTCTGAGCCAACGCACGATTATGTCGAAATTTATGTATGTTTTAGCGTGCCCCATATGGGCATCGTCATACACAGTCTGGCCGCACACAAACATGTTTACTTTATTTCCATTCAGAGGAATGAATTCCTCCTTATCCCTATGCAGCGTATTGAATACGAAAAGTTTGCTTGGGTTTTTCCCTTCCATAATTAAAACGCTTAAGTAAAAGTATATTAACGTTTTCTGCAAATAGCGGGCTTACGGCATTATTGTCTGATTTACTACGATGTTAGGCGTATAAGTCGGGCTTTTGCTCTGGTAGAAATCCGTCACTGCAATGTATTGTGAATGGGTCGCTATGGTACCGACCACTCCTGCTACAACCTTTATGCTTATGTTTTGGCACATAAATACTGAAATTGGTATTGAGGCGTTTACGAAATTGCTTGATGGATATGGATTGTTTGGCGCAGCGTATGTGTTATAGTGGGCTACGAATACAGGCTTGCCATTTTGAAGAAGTTCTATATAAAGCAGATTATTCTGTGGCGAGATTATCTTGAAATTGAGATAAGGCTCAACGACCTTAAATATTGAGGACGTTATATTGCCAGGCTGAAGAGCCAAGCCTCCATGGAAAGTAGTTGCAATAAATGTATTATTGATTCCTGTCCAAGTGTGGTTGTAGTAGCCGCCGTTGTTGTTTGCATATGTTATATTTAGTGGCGCTGTTCCAAAGCCGTAGCCTGTAACATGCCAGTCAGCATACGTGCCTGTTGAAAAATTGCCGTTTGGTATAGGCACGGTTGCATTGGCAGATGTGCACAAACTAAATATAGTAGTTGATGCTGATGTTGTTTTTGTTGTGGTAGATACAGGCACTGTTGTGGATGCTGTGGTTTTTGACGTCGTAGTTGAAGTAGTTGTTGGCAGTATTTTTGAATGAGGTGACGGCAGGTAAAGAGCTAAAGCCACAATAGCAAGCAGTATAAAAATTATTATGTAAGCTACAATCCCTTTGTGCATAAAAACACACTGTTGTATTAAGCATATTTATATTTATATAGTTATTCGTGCGTGTAGCGGCAATAAAAAACTTAAAAGTAATAGTCTCTGCTTGAATTTGATTGTGCTGATGCGGTAGATTTTTAAGATGTTGTGCATAATTATAAGCACAATCTTACATTAATGCGCGTGGTGTTAGCTTGGGAAGTATACCTAGGAAATGGAAAAAGAAAGGAAGAATGAGATGGAAGTGGGTAAAGAAAAGAAGAAAGAGGATCAAGAGAGCCCAAAAGAGAAGAGTCGGCGAGCTCTAAGCGGTAAGCAGCGTTCTGCTTTGGTAGCGCCCTCTTTTCTCTATTTCGGCAAGCCTTTCTATCACTTCTTCTGAATCGACAGCCAGCTTAGCATAGATTTTTTCTAGAGTTCTGTATTGTTTTCTTTCTATAGATCTTTTTATGAGTAGCAGATCTATGGCCTTCTCTTCGGCGCTAGATGTATGCTCAGCCAAACCAAAATCTATTATGTATATATCGCTGCCGTCAACCAGGATGTTCGCTGGGGTAAAATCGCCGTGCGCTATGCCGGCATTGTGCAGTTTGGCTAGGTAGAAACCTATTTTTGAAAATGTTTTCGCGTTTGCAGGCATGTCTTTAAGCTGTTTACCTTGCACTCTTTCCATGTATATTGTATATTTACTGAATGCCACAAGCCGCGGAACCCTCACGCCAGCTTTCGCGGCATTATACAAAGCCCTTGCTTCTTTCTTTGTACGGGTTTGTCTTATTTCTTCGTCGATAACCCTGTTTCTGTAATCTTTTGGAATTCTTACTTTCGCGACGAGCTCCTTGCCGAAGAGGTTCAATGCAAAGAGTTTGGCTTCTGCACCCTCACTTATTTCATGCATTTAGCCACCCCATGTCAAACTGGTCGACCCTATAGCGCTGCTGGATATTGCACTCTCGCAACGGCGTTGAATAGCCTTTTGCAAGCATCTTCTCTGCCACGTATGCAATCATCGCACCGTTGTCTGCGTTGAACTCGTCGCTTGCGTAGCCGAACTTTATATTGTGCGATTTTGCCATCATCGAAAGCATTTCCTTAAGGCGCTTGCTCTGAGCCACGCCGCCACAGACACAAAGCTCCTTGGAATTCGTCAGCATGAGAGCTCTTTCGGTTGCTTCGCTCAGCATCGAGAATGCGGTTTCCTGTATGGAGAAGCACAAATCCTTGGGGCTTTCCGTGCCTATCATGCTCGTGGCTTTTGTGAGCAGGCCCGTGAATGAGAAGTCCATTCCTTTTACAGTATACGGCAGCTTCACGAAATTGCCGCCTTCTGCCATCGCTGCGACACTTGAGCCCCATGCGGGATTAAGTTTCAGGGCCCGCGCAAACGAGTCAAGCATATTGCCAACGCCTATATCGAAAGTTTCGCCGAGCACATGATAGCGCATTTGCCTGCCTTTCAAGAGCTTGAGTATTTGGGAGTTGCCGCCACTTACGTAAAGCGCAATAGGGTCTTTAAGCTTTGCTTCGTGCTTCGCTATTTCTATGTGAGCTACGCCATGATTCACAGCTGCAATTTCAACATCCAGAGAAGCTGCAAGTGTTTTAGCTGCGAGCTCGCCGACTTGAAGGCAGGGCCCTATCCCTGGGCCTTTTGTGTAACCTATTCCTTCGACGTCACGCACACTTATTCCGGCTTTTTCGAGAGCGCTCGCTATCACGCGCTTTACGCTCTTTGCATGGAACTCAGCAACCTTTGCAGGGATAATGCCGGAGGAGCCTATTTTATACATTGCCTTTTCGTTTGCTAGTATCTTCCCGTTCCTTACCAGCCCAACGCCAATCGTGTGCGCACTGCTTTCTATTCCCAAAACAAGCATTCAACCAGCTAGTCTCTTACCATAAAGTCGTCAAGCTTGTCCTTGAGCCTCTCCTTGGCCTTTCTGTGTTTCTCAAGGAACTGATTTATACGCTTTGCGAGGTCTTCTTTGTGTTCTCCAGCAAGCATCGTTCCATTTCTTTCAGCCTCGAAAATCGCTGCAAGCTTTTTGTCGTCAGGCTCAAAGAGGAAGTTGTAATACTGGCATACGACGCATTTCTCAGGGTCGCCGCCGTATTTCCTCTGCAGCTCGGCCGTAGCCTGCTGCCCAGTAAAGGCTTTGTGCACCTTTCTCTCAACCACTTCTTCGGAGTCAACTAGATAGATTGTATCATCAGGATTGCTTGCAGACATCTTGGATGCGCCGCTGAGGGCAGGCAGAAACTTGGCGTGCATTATTGCTGGCTTGTAGTAGCCCAGCTTAACGATTGCATCTCTAGCGAGCCTGAAGTGCACGTCCTGGTCCACGCCAAGTGGAATTAAGCACGGCACGTTGTGGCCTTCCTCTACGGACTTAAGGAATGCTGGTACAGCCTGCATGCTCGTGTAAAATATAGAACCTATGTTTGCCTGGTTTGTAAAACCGAATGCGTCTTTTATCTGCGAGAAGGTGATGTGTTTAGCAACACGCACGGCCTGTCGGTAGAGAGTCTTTCCGTATTCTGTATCTAGAAAAATTTTCGTCTTTTTAGGTTTCATACCCAAAGCAGCTATGTCAAGCGCGTCTTCGTATGCGAGTTTGCTGACTTCTTCGAAAGATTTGTTGCGCACAAGTGCTTTTTCTTCATCAGGGATCTGTATGTACAGCTCTACGTCAAATTTCTCCTGAAGCCACTGTACTAACACAAATGGAATCAACTGGCCTATTGTCATAGGTCCTGACGGCGCTATGCCAGTATACAAATAAAATTTGTTGCCCTTTTCGTATTCGTCAAGTAGCCAGTTCAAATCTCTATGCGCGTAGAATATCCTACGCCTTATCATGAAGTGCACTTCGCCAGCAATTTTCTGGATCCTTTTCTCTAGGCTCTCGTCTATCAGAGATATTCCGAACGTCTTTGCAAGCTCTATGTAGTCTATCTTACCTTCTACTTTGTACGGAGTGACGCTGCCTGGCATAAAAGCACCAAAAATGGCTAAAAGTATATTTGAGGAAAGATATTAATTACTTCACTGCAACTTATAAGCGTGAATGAATGAAGGTAAAAAGAAGAAATGGAAAGGTGGAGGACTTCATCAGGGAGAAGATAGTAGTTGCAGTGGTAAAAGCAGGGGGAAACATAAACATGGCAAGAACCATAGCAAATGAGATAGAATCAGAACTTAAAAATAAAGATACGGTAACAACCGAAGAGATAAGGAGCGCGGTCCTTGGCAAGCTCGAGACGCGCGACCCGAAGACATACGACAGCTGGATTAAATTCGACAAGGAAAGGAAGGGCAAATAGATGTTGCATTTGCTGCGACAAACTATCGGTAGCATTAGAATTTTTGCCGTAAATATGAGTTTATTGTATGTACAAAAGCAGGCAGATTATAGATTCTATAGCAGCGGAACGCATCGATCGACTATTTGAACTAGCCGAAAAAAGGACGTTGATGAATGATGCAGGGTCTAAAAGCCTCGCTAAGAGGTATGTAAAGCTTCTGAGGCTGATCAGCGCTCACTACAGAATTTCTATTCCTAAAAGAATAAAGGAGAGAATCTGCAAGAGCTGCAATTCGGTAATGATTCCTGGCCTGAATTGCACTGTGCGGCTTGCAAGCTCTGGAAAATGCGCGATATACAAATGTGAATGTGGCGCAGAAAAAAGGGTATTCTATTCAAAAAGCGCCTAATGATTCGAGTATTTTGTTCGCAAGGGCGTCGGCGTTTTTCGGGTCGCCACTAGTAAATATGTTGCCATCAGCCTCGACCGCGTTTGTGGAGCCTATGCCCCTGTAGAGGCGCACAAGCCTCTGCGATTCTTCATCGCTTGGCATTGAAATACGCTTATTTGAGATTATGTTTGCCCTTGCTATAATCTTTATGGCATTGCCTATCGCGGCTATCTTCTTGCCATTAATTTCGAAGAGCTTAACAATGTCAAGGAAGGGTCTGAATTCGAAAAGCTTGTATGTATCTACGCCTATGCCATCGAAGAGGACCATAGCATCGTATTCTTCGGGATCCAGCTTCGCGGCATTGATGTCAGGCTTGTAAACAGCACCGTGATAGCCTATACAATCGTGAGATGTGAAGCTAGATATTACAGTTTCAGCGTTCCATTTTTCAAGAAGGCTCTTGACCTTTGAGACGCTTTCGTCCCTGAAGTCCTTTGGTGGTATAACCAAAGCTATGCGCATGCAATCAAAATAACTATGATATAAAAAGATAAAATTCTATCCATTGCGTAGGCGCTAGCCTGCGGCATGCGCTTGTAGCATTTGCTTATATCCCTTCTTTTAGAGAGGTTTCGTAAATAGGCAAACGCGATTTTGGTTTGCCGTAGCGCAGATCGAGTATGCCGAGAAACACCTGCATTGCTATAAGCAAAAAGAAGATTGCAACAAACATGTTTGCGTTGAATTTGAAGCCAAGCGACGGCAAGAGCACAAAAACTATGAAGACTGCAAATGCTGCGACCATGAGCTTCCTGAATGCACTCGTACATTTGCTTGGATTTGGCTGGACAGTACTTTTGGGATAGTCGTAAGACATAAAGTTACCTTTGCATTTTGTATGTTATGTGGCCTTTTGCTATGCAGATTTCGGAATCAACAATTTTGCTGAGGCTGCTTTTAAGCTTTGAAAGCTTGCCCTCGTCAAAGCTGGTTGCAACGACAAACCCGTATTCGCCGCTTGTCAGAAGAACGCGGTTAACGCCCTTACGCATCGCGAGCGCCTTCGCTATGCTATCAGCATCGGAAAGCGCACGAGGCTTGAGAAGGAGCAGACTTTCAGCTTTGTTATATCGGAGCACGCTATATTTGCCCTGTTGTTTCATTTCCCCACCAACCTCTCTGCTGTTTTGCGCTGGCCTCTACGAATAGGGATGGAAATAAGATGAGCATTATTGCGCGCGGTCCTACCAGTATTAGGCGTAGAGATAGGGCACTGCGCGCATTTGGGAGTGTGGATTTCACAAAATTAGCAGAATGCTTCAAAATAGAATAGGGATTAAGACTAGCAGGCATGGGAATGGGGCCGTGCATAGAATATGCCCAATTCATTAGAAGCACCAAAATTGTAAAAGGTAATGCATGGGGCAATTAAATAAAAACCTATGAAGTTGCAGAAAATTATAGCAACAAACCTAAAAAAAGCAGGGCTAGAATAGGGAGGTTTGTCGTCGATAGTATTGTAAAAAGAATTAAGCGCAGCATTTAAAAAGCTGAATTGAAATTTCCGTGTAGTGATATTATGAAAATATTGCAAAACAAGGATAAGACTGTGCTTGTGGCAAGCGGTAAGGACACCAATTGCCCGCGTGCAGTTGTTAGTAGAGCAACTGTAAAGTTTGCAGACGACTACCATGGAAGGATAAAAGTAAGTAAGAAACTTGCATCAATGCTCTTCTGATTCAACGTAGTTTGGCCTTTCTTCTATTTTTCCTTCTTTTCTGTCGAATCTTGGCACTAGGTTCTTTGCCTGCAGAATTTGATACTGCAGAGAATATCTCATATCGAAATTTCTCACGCCTAATGCGCCAATTAAAGTTTTTGTGATTAAGGTATGGCTGATCTTTGCGCCTTTAAGTTTCTTGCTTAAATTATTTATAAATTGTTCTGCTAGGATCGTATTTTCGAAGTTTGCAAGTATTAAAATGCCGTTTGGGCTTTGTATATCGCAAATGAATAGATACTCAGTGTGTCTATCTGGATTTTTTACCAGATCCAAAAACCACTTATCGCGAGATTCAAAAAAGCGTAAATTATTAGTAATTGTTATCATAATCATACTTGTCACCACATTTCTGGGCTTCGTTTCATAATATGAAATCCTTTCAAGCATGCCCGTCTTCTCAAGCCTGTCTAATGTGTATGTTATGCCTTCTGGTTTTATCTTGACTAGCCTAGCAATATCTGCAAACTCCCTTCTACCATCTTGATTCAAATACAATAAAACTTTTCTGTATGTTTCTGAGATGTTGAATTTTTCTATGAGCTCGTTTCTCAGCGGGAAGAAGCCAAAGGTTCGTTCAATTCTGGTGATATAGACCAACCTTTCTTCTTTAAGCTGACTGAGGACTTTTACTATATAACGGTCTAGTTCTACAAAATTTCTTGAAACGGCATACATCATCAGATCGTATTCCCCAATTAGCTTTGCAACAAACTGCGGTATGTACGAATCGCCAATTGCTTTTAGTATCTCTTCGTCGCTTGACTTTTTGCCCAGGAACTTTATGAATATCACGTATTCCTCGAAACCTATCACGTCGGGAAACTTGTCTATTATGTTTTCCCTTATGCCCGTCTTTGTCGATTCGTGGGCCATGAGCTTCACAAGCTCGTACTTCCAGATATTCTCGACGTTTATCTCTGGCACGAATTTTATGCCGTATTCTTCTACCATTTCATGGAAATACTTGTATGCGACGTACTTTCCAACACCAACTTTCTTGCCCAGCTCTGAGAAGGTGAGCCTTGCGTTGATGCTCAGCGCCCTAAGCATTCTGAGCTTCAGCTTCTCAACTTCATCCTTGCTCAACATTGGCGACTTGGGCATTGAATCAGACCTCTATCGAATGATAGTGCTAAATAGTTTGCGCTGCTATTGAGGCTTTATACCGCTGCTCCTGAAGTGTCTCTTCGAAGCAAAGTATGCTATTGCTATTATTATTATCACGGCGAGTATCTCTGCAATGTTGTACGCTGAGAATACTGTTATTGTTGCAGATGTAGCACCAGCAGAAGTCGCAATAGGGTAGTCTATGCCTAGATACTTTGCATAGCCCTTTGAATAGCCGTATGGCACATTCTCAACTGTTGCGACGCCACTGCTGTTCGTTGTCAGCGTTTCTATGCTGTAGTTGGAGAACTGCAGAGTCACGTTTGTGCTTATCGGGCTTCCAAATGCATCATGCACAACTATGGTTATTGGATATACGGGCAGCTGGACCTGAATGGTAGACGGCGCAGAAGCAGTGAACTGCTGGCTTAGCGGTATCTGCACGCCATTATAATATGCGCCAGTTATCTCATAACTTTCATTTGATGAAACAAATACTTTGCTTCCTGTTTCCTTGCCGTTGATATAAAAGCGGCTCACGCTTATCGGGTTGCCGCCTGCGTTTGCAGCCGTAAGCGAAACCAGAACCTGCTTGCTGAATATGGCTTCTATGCTTACCGGCGACTCGACAACCAGGTGTATTGTGGGGCTGTCGTTGCCATTGTTCCAGCCAACGAATGCATATCTTTCTGTGCCTGACACATTTTCGATAGTCTTCATTGGATAGAGGGTTATGAGCGTGCCGGTATTGTACCAGCCTGAGCCATACGTTCCTATGTATTGATACGAGGATGTGGCGTTTACGTAAAATTCATGTTGCCATATGGCCTCCAGTGTTGTCGGGCCTGTTATCTTTATTATGCCTGTAGCATTGGCATTGCCGTTGCTCCATCCTGCAAATACGAACCTGGATGTTGCATTCTGATATACTGTCGTTGATTTTGTGCCATATTGGAGGATGGTTCCGTTGTTGTACCAGCCGCTTCCAGTGGTATTGCTATAAGCAGAAGAGACATTCAGGTAGTATTGGGTAGCCCATTCCGCTTCTTCTGTTATGTTGCTGTCAAGTGATATTGTTGTTGTGTTTGCCGGGCCTGTATACGAGCCGTAGCCTGTGCCTACCCAACCAAGGAATAGCGCCCTCTTGCCGTTGCTTATCTGGACAACGCTAGGAGCCGATATCTGCACTTGCGAGTAAGCAGCGTACTCAACTGTGCCGGATATGTTTCCGTATTGCGAAATCGTGCGCAACGCGTAGCCGAGAGACCAAAGCAGAGTACCGTTCTCTGGCTGAGGCAGGCCGCTGCCAACCTCGAAATAATTTATTCTATTGTCTACCTCCTTGACGCCGTATGGGTTTTTAAGCATTTTTTCGCTGCCAACCCCGTATCCTACGTAAGCGTAGCCTTTTGAAACGCTCATGAAGCGGCCATCTTTGTAAGCGGAGAAATTTGAAAAAAGAACGGGATTGACTTGCACAGATGATGTGCTCGTATTAGCGACTTCCGCAAATGCTACTGGAGAGAGGCTGCCTGATGAAGATGCACCCAGATCTGCGCTTCCCACAACCTTTCCGTTAAACAAAAAGTACCAGGTGTTGCCTATGGAATAGAAAGAGTAAGTGTTAAATGTGCCGTTTGTGCCAGCGGAATTGTCAGGTCCTAATGCCCCAAGAAAGCCGCCATTGTAGTTTGGCGGGAAATATTCATAAAACCATTCAGCGTCGCCTGCATTGATATATTCGTGACTCGAGCACCCTGACTGCGTGCAGAGCGACGGGTAATATCCTGATTGGTTTTCTATTACGTAGCCCGCCTGCAGGAACGCGCCGTTCTGTATCGTTTCGCCAACCCAAAAGCCTAGCGAACCGCTTGCGGGGATTGGCTGCTTTACTGTCTGTATAGTTATGCTTGCGCCGTTGTTTTGCGCTGCGGCGCTTCCAGCTCGAGCTCCGGTCTGGAACCAATACTGTGCGTTTGCAGTAGCAGCAAGCATAAGGATCGAGACCGCAATGAATAAGCTATATTTTCTCATAGTCGATACCGAGCTCGTTAAGCTTAACTATTACATTTTCCCTAGCAACAGCATTTATACTTTTCCATTCTATTACGGCCTTCTCCGGCTTTATGGCAGACCTTTCCATTGCCTGATCAAGTATGCTCAGACCTCCGTCTACTGCGTATTTAGGCATTATGTGTGAAAAGGCGTAGCCCTTCTCGAGGGCAAGTCTTGTGAACTTGCTTGGATAGTGAGTGCCGCCTATGCCAATTGCCACGCAGCTGTAGTCAAGTAGGCCGTCTTTCAGCACGTTTATCGATGAAATTATTGCATCGCCAAGCTTTTCTGCAAGGGCCTTGTCGTTTACTATGTTTTCGTTCCCGCCCAGCTCAACAAACAGCGATGGTATTCTGAGCAGTGGTCCGTGATGCGTCGCCTCATACGTTGCGCCTATAGATGAGCTTATGCCTGACATTTTCCTAAGCACAGAGAGCATCTGCAGCGGCGCAGCAAAGGAAAGCTGCCTCGGCATGCCGCCAAGCTTCGCCTCATCGAGCCAGTTGCCAGTTGAATGCGTCGTAAAGGCAGGAATGCCGGCTGCGCTGCTATGCTTGCTCAGCATGTACAGGATTTCATAGCCGCTGTAGTTAAGTTGCTCAGCAGAAAGAAGAGGGGTACGCAGCTGCACCACTTCGATTTCCCCTTTCTTCCATTTTGCATTGCCGTATGCAGCGAAGCTACTTTTCTCTATTATCGAATTGGCGATATTCGATGATGCAGCATCTTCCGTTGAAAAAATTATACCTATCATGTAATCCAAGCACTCCAATTGCATTTTTAGATTTTTTATTTTGGTAGGGCTTTGGTATAAACTCTTCGTTTTAGATGGTTTTTACACAGCTTTAATACTTTTTACATAAGTCATCAGTTTAATTAAAGGCCGATAACAACTGGTAATCGATGTTGTTTACAATATCAGCCGGCGCATCAAATGTTATGTGTCGGTTTGATAGCATTTCTACAGAGCTTAGTATAGCAATTTATATTTGTTTGGCCATTGACTACAGTGTCAAAACAACCTGACTACTGTAGCTTGCTGACTGACTCCGGAATTTCGTAGAAACTTTGGACGAGCATATCTCCTGCCGGATCACCTTTATAAGAAATGGTCTTGATGCCAAGGTTTTTTGCGCCAACTAGCTCCACTTTGTCATGCCCAACGAAAACAGTCTCGTCTGGCCTGCAAGAAAAATAGTCCATAACGGCCTGATACGATTCCTTATCTGGTTTCTTGTGGTGTATCTCAGACGAAACAAAGATCTTATCAAACAAACCATCAATATTCAAATACTTGAACATTACTTCAAGGTCTGCTGGAGTTCTTCCTGTGTTTGACAGAATGGCAAGCTTATATCCTTCATTTTTCAGCCTTGAGAGGGTTTCCCTAATGTTTGGTTCGGTCAATTCAGCTTTTTTGAAAGCTTCGCTATCGAGCTTTTCGTATTCGTTTAGGTAGGCTTCTGGAATTCCTACTTTTGAAAGATATTGTCTGTGCGCCTCCTGAATGGACATTTTTCCGAGCTCAGTGGCGTTGCTAAATTCTCCCCACGATTTGGAGACATTTTCAATGTCTGTGACACCGTGTGCCTTCAGGAAATTGGCAAATGCTTGGTTGAAATATTTGAAGGCGTTCTTAAGATCATATATTACCTTGTTCGCGTCAAAAATTATGAGTTTTATCCTATTTTCATTAAGCATATCAATCGCTAAAATATGTAATCTAAACTATTTATGCTTTTTTAATACTGTGAGTTCCCCATCCCTTCGTAGGAGTTGAAATATGATATCTATTTTTATCAAAGTAACTACGACTGCAACGCGCAATGGGTTTTACTGCTGCTCGGATAGTAATTTTGCCGCAAAGCCTAAGAGATGCGAATGTTTAAATATTTTTAGCGGATATGATTGCTTGGTAATGCCAACTTTATTGCCTGTATTTTTATGCTTTAGGGGGTTGCATGTTCGAACTAAAACTGGCAAACGCAAAATACTGGAAAAGCTGTGTTGAAGCTATAGTGAACCTCGTCGACGAAGGGTCCTTTGTAATAAACAGCGATGGGATAAGCCTCAAGGCTATGGATCCATCAAGCATAAGCATGGTATCGTTCAACATGCCCAAAAAAGCATTTGAGAAGTTCAGTGTCGACAAGGAGACAACAATAGGACTCAATCTTGAGAACTTCAACAAGATTCTATCCAGAACGAGGGATGATGAATCGTTGTTAATGAAGGACTCTAATGGCAAGCTTCTTCTTGAGTTTGCTGGCCAGTCAGGAAAAAGAAGGTACAGGCTGCAACTCATAGACGTGAGAAAGGGGGTCGAGAAGGAGCCTAACGTGAATTTTGAGGCTGTCTCTGAGATATTTGGAGACCCGCTAAAGGAAATAATAAAAGATGCGAGCCTCATTTCGTCCTATGTTATGTTCAAGGCTTCGAAGGAGGGCCTTACAATAACGGCGCACGGCGATTCAGGTGAACTTGAAGAGCTGCATGAAGCAAACGGCCAGATAATAAAGAGGCTTGAAGTAAGCAAGCCCGCAGAAGCGACTTTCAATCTTGAGTACCTTGAGAACATGGTAAAGGCCTGCCCAATTGGCAACACCGTTTCTATGTATCTAAAGACAAGCGAGCCTCTCAAGCTCAGCTACAATATAGGCGACGCTTCTGTAACATATTATCTTGCACCTTATATTGAAAGTTGATTGCATGTATGAGGAAAACAAAGATATTAGCGATAAGACGAAGAACATAAATAGGGCCAGGCAGTCCCTTGTTGAGGAGTTGCAGGCCATGATGTGGTACGACGAAAGAATTGATGCAACAAAAGACGAAAGCCTCGCCAAGGTTCTCAAATACAATAGGGATGACGAGAAAGAACACGCATCGCTACTTATTGCATGGCTGATAAAGCATGATGAAGTCTTCGCAAAAGAACTAGAAAAGGCCACTGGCAAATAGGCGTGCGTCAGTAAAATGATGCGACCACAGCTCTTACGAATATTAAAACTAAAAAGGAACAAGGGCTAACAGATGCTAATAATTCGCTAAAGACAAGTAAGCTGGCATACTGCAAAAAGAGTAGGAACAATTGACTGCTAATGCAACCATTGGCAGGCTTTGGCATTTTGCCGCAAAGCTTATAAAGCTCTTTTCATATTTAAGATAGGTTTCATGGCTGTTGCTGGAGTAAATTTTCTCGATCTCGCGTGCCT
>JAVZVY010000002.1:0-45943 GCA_038878295.1 Candidatus Micrarchaeaceae archaeon
ATACAAAATGGCACACTTTACATACAAAATTCATATGGAACAATATGCATTGATTACAGCTGCCAAAGCCCAACGGCAAGCACGCCGCAGCATATCAGCATGACAGAACAGAATGTTCATGTGGCAAACTTCAACGGGCAGAGCAGTTACATAACTGTGCCAACTTCAAATGCGGTAAGCTTCAATGGCCCTTCTGTTACAGTTGCATTCTGGATCTATCCAGTGCCCTCGCAATACTGGGGTGCCAGTGGAAACTACTGGGAAAATGCTGTCAGCGTATATCCTTCAACTGCGTGCACTGGAGGGGGCGCAGGTACCGGCTACAATTTCTTTATAGAGTCAGGCGGTAATCCACCTACGGAATCATGGACTGCTGACAATGTGAGGGATTTTCCTGGGAAGGTTCTGCAACCATACAAGTGGCAGATGCTTGTAGGTGTAGCCAATTCTACTTACATTAACGTTTACTACGATGGAGAGCAGATAGGCACGCCAATTGCTACAAATGGCATAACAACATTCACATCGCCGCCGACAATAAGGATAAGTGGTTCCCATCTAGCATCCAGTGGCCCAGGTTGCAATCCGGTTTCAGGTGACTTAGCAAATGTACAGATTTACAATACTTCTCTATCAGCAAGCGAGATTCAGGCTCTTTATCAGGAAGGGATAGACGGCACGCCAATTCAAAATGCAGGCTTGGTCGGCTGGTGGCCTTTAGATGGCAACGCAAATGATTATTCTGGATTCGGAAACAACGGGGAAATAAACGGACCTGTCATTTTCACCGCAGTTTCACAGCTCTTTGCAAAGGTCACAAGCGGCATAGGCTATGCTGTTTCGAATGCGCTTGTCGGCTTTACCACGACGTTCGGCTCTTTGAGCGGCTCTGGCGGCTATGGCAGTGCTACGACAAACTACACAAATTCCAATGGCATAGCCACCGCCTTTCTCAACCAGCAAGGCAACAACGGCTATGCATTGGTAAAGGCAAGCGTATTCAACGGCAACCAATCGCTGCAAAGAAGCCTTGTCGGCTGGTGGCCTCTCAACATAAACTTCGGCACAACAGCTTATGATCTAAGCGGCAATAGGAACAATGGCACAATAAGCGGCTATGCGGCATGGTCGTCACCAAACTTCATCGCAGGCTTTGACGGCTCAAATTCCTCTTACATACAAATCACCACGCCTGTAGCCGTCAATACAATTTCAACCGCATATACTCTTGATGTTTGGATAAACCAAAGCTATGCGCCTGCAAATCTTTTGATACTTGGCAACACTTCATGCATAGGCATTTCGTCTTCGCCTATTTCTAAAAGCGACTACAGCATTTCTGCGTGGCTTTCAGGAAGTGCAACACCTTTTGGAAATGTGCCATACAATTCATGGCAGAACATTGCCGTGGTGTATAATGGTATAGGCTATACAACGAGGACTGTTTATGTTAATGGCGTGGCTGTAGGAATTGACAGCTCAGGAAGCGTATCTAGCTGCAATGACTCTCCTAAAATGTGGTACAATGCATCGGCAAATGTGGCCAAGGGAGAAATGGCCAATGCACAGATGTATGCAACAGCACTATCCGCAAATCAGATTCAGCAGCTTTACCAGGAAGGCATTTCTGCGCCGCCAATTTCAAATGCAGGCTTAGTCGGCTGGTGGCCGCTCAACGGCAACGCCAATGATTATTCTGGAAATGGCAACAATGGTACAGTATATGGCGCTATATCTTTTGTTCCACAAAATCTTGCAGCTTCAAATTATACTAGTTCACTTGCTGCAAACTTCAATGGGCAGAGCAGCGTAATTACAGCACCCATAAGTCTAAATTCCAGTTCATTCAGCATTGTTTTCTGGACCGATCCTGCAAATCAGTTGAAGATAACTAGCAGTAACGGTTACACTGTTATGAACTCTGTTGGTACAAACACATTAGAGATCTGGCTCAATAATGGCGCAGGTGCTGGCGCGTCTCCAGGAAGTGGCGATGAAGAGCTTGGAATAGGAAGTAATTATTACCACGGCTTCGGAGTCAATGCCAATACTTGGGACTTCATAGGCGTTTCTGTTAACAATGGCAAAATAAGCTTTTATGCAAATGGCGTCGGACCGTACAATGTAAGCGGCGTATCAGGACCATACAATGTAAATAGTATCTCTTTAGCACAATCTGCAGCAGGGATTTCGATGTTTAATGGCAGCATTGCAAACTTCCAGATTTACAATACCGCCCTCTCAACAAGCGAAATTCAAGCTCTCTACCAAGAAGGCATTTCGGGCGTGCCGATTGCAAATGCAGGCTTAGTCGGCTGGTGGCCTTTAGATGGCAATGCAAACGACTATTCTGGCTTTGGAAACAACGGCACTGCTACAAATGTAGGCTACGTCGGTGTAGTGAGCAGAACATATAATCCAATAAGTTCACTGAGTAATTACGGATTAAATTTTAATGGTTATGGTGGTTATGTATCTCTTCCGCCGCTGCACACACTCAATGGTCACAACTCTTTCACGATAAATGCATGGATTAACTATGTGGGCGGCGCACAGTACTTCAATCAGAATCCTTATCCTGTCGGCTGGCCAGGATGCCATGCAGGCTTCATGTTTAGTTCACCATCAAGCCTAACCTTTTTTGAATGGTACACGTCAAATTCGATTAATCCACCAGGCTGCCCAACGAGCGGCGGCGGCATTGCACCCGCATCAGCAACAGTGCAGCCAAATACATCATATATGGTGACTGGCGTATACAATAACGCAACTGGTGTGCTTGACTTTTATGTGAATGGCGCGTACCATTCTTCAGCTATAGTGCCTTCTGGAGACTATATAAGCAACTACGATGAGACTGGCTACATTGGTGATGCGTTGGATGGAAACACAGGCACACATTTCTTCGATGGCTCGGTAGGAGACGTTCAGATATACAACACAGCGCTTTCGAGCCTGCAAGTGCAGCAGCTGTATAACAGCCAGCTGCAATCAGCAAGCGCCACAATCCCAATGAGTTGGTATCCATGAAAGCTCAGTTCTGGTCTTTCGATGTCATATTTGCAATGGTGATATTCTCCCTAGTTATAGTCATACTCACATACGTTTGGTACAGCATCAACAGCCAGCTTTCCCTATCTGAAGGCTATGGCATACAAAACATACAGATGCAGCTGCTAGTGCTCAGAAACACGATCATGTCACAGGGAAGCCCTCCGGACTGGAACAATATAGTAATTGCAAACCAAACAAGCACATGGAGCAACATAACTGCAGGTCTTGGCACTGGGCAGGGCAATGAGATATCGCTGCAGAAGGTGATGACGCTTATGGCGATGTCAAACTATGATTACCAAGCGACAAAGCAGGTCATTGGCATAGGCTTCGATTATTATATAAGCATAAATTGGAATGGCTTTACAATATACTTGGGCCGCAATCCGGCATATTACAATGCAAAGTCCATACAGGTGGTGCAGATTCCTGTTATGATGAATGGAGTTCCTGGCACCATGACAGCAGAAGTGTGGACCAATACGAGCTTTGGAGTTGGTTAAATGCGCGCAGTAATATTCACGCTTGATGCTGTGTTCGCGCTTATCGTAGCTTCGGTAAGCATCTCCATACTTCTATATGTAAACTATATAACTCCAACCCCATATACGCTCCATTATTCGGAAGCTGCGTCGATAATGCAGGAACTCAGCTCGGCTTCGATAAGCAGCATAGCTTCGTCGAATCCGATTGCCTACTCAATAGTGCAACAGTCCAACGGCGAAAACGAAACATGGCCTATGCAGATGAAGAATGCATATGGCGATGCGGGCAACCCTTACGGACCCATTGCACCGCTACTTTATGTTGTATTCACAGCTAATTCACCGATTACAACGCCTGTGATTGCAGACTATGGAAAACTGTTCTTTGCAAGCTCTAATGTCTTGTATGCTGTCAACGCCACTACAGGCTCGCTTGCATGGACAAAAAGCACGCAGACAAGTGTGAGTGGCTCGCCGGCTGTATACGACGGCGTGCTATTCTATTCAAATACCTCTGATATAGTTGCAGTAAATGCCCAAAATGGCGCGCAGGTGTGGTCCACCAATGCGCTCTCAGGCGTAGCGCTCTCCGCGCCTATACAGGTCTATGCAGGCAAGCTCCTTCTTGGTGCGATTAACAACAACCTTTATGCTGTTTATGCAAACAATGGAACTGTTGCATGGAGCATATCCGTAGGGGCTCCTCCAGCGTCTATAGTCGCTGTTGACGGCTCGATTGCAGTAAGGACAACATCAAATATGGTGGCCCTGATAAGCGGCACTTCTAATAGCATGGTCGTTGCTTGGAGCAAATCATTCCCAGCTTCAACAACTGCACTCTCAAGCCTTGGCAACGCGTTCGTATACGGAGTGGGAACTTATGCTAATGCAACATACACCGACGGCTCATCTGATTTCTCGTACAGCACAGGTCAGACGGTCAACGGTAGCACAGCTTATAGGGGCATTGCAGCATATCAGCTTCGAAGCGGCGACGGCGTAATAACTGCAAGCGGTACAGGCGTATGGAGTTTGCCTATGCCAAGCAGCTTCGGCTATGCTTACTTTGGCGCAGAGCCTGTGCTCTCTGATGGCTTCCTCTATACGCTCTGGTCCAACAATACCATAGTGGCGCAAAACGCAAGCACTGGCAGCATAGTGTGGCACACAAGCGTTCCAAAGCAGTTTATAGGCGGCGATGATGCTTTGAGCCCGCAGATGGCCCTCGCTTATGGCAGGCTTTACATTATCGCAAACAATAAGATTCTTGCCTATGGATCGTGCAATGCGCAAGCAAACGACAACATACTGCATGCGGCTGCACAGCTGTATATTAATGGCGATGGAAGCTGCGCGACAGCATTGGCTGATTACATGAGGCCGATGGCTAATTATAGTATATTGATAAACAACACATACGCGCCTGGGATGGAAGCTGCATCATTCAACGGCGCCAGCAGCTACATAAACCTGCTCGGCAATGCATCGCTGATGTCAAATGACTATACATGGGCATTTTGGATCAAGCCAAGCACATGGAATGCAAATGCAATGATAATAGGCGAGAATACAAATGCAGCAGGTGCGCCGTATCTTGAAGAGCAGGTAAATGCTACATCAGACCGCTACCAATTCAGCGTCAATGGCAGTTCTGCCCATGGTACAGTCTATGCGAAGGCAAGCGTGGGCAGCTGGCAGTTTGTCGTTGCAGAATACAGTATAACCACAGAATCCATGTATATATACGTAAACGGTTCACTGGCATCGACGCAGAAGAAAGTGCTGACAACAAGAACTCCAGGCAACATAACCGTTGGCTGGTCGCCTATAACAAATCTCTATTTCAATGGCGAAATGGCAGACCTGCAGATTTACGACACTGAGCTTTCAGCCCAGCAGGTCGAGCAGCTTTATCTGCGGGGCATTGGCGGTGGGCCTGTTGATACGCAGGATCTTGTTGCATGGTACCCACTTGAAGGTGATACAAACGATTATAGCGCAAAGCCAATTGTAAATACAGGTTATGCCGTCGGCATTTCTTATGCCCCGAGCGGCTATCTGCCGCTTTCGCTCTCAAATGCGTTCGAGATAAGCAAAAGCACTGTGAGCATGCCGCTCGTGAATGCGAGTGGCTTTTCGAGAATCTATAATGTAGGTGTGTACACGTGGAGATAAGATTCAAAGCACAGCTTATGACGTTGCTTGTGTTGATACTGTTCGTGCTCATGCTTGCAGAGCTGATGATATTCGTTGCCGTAAATGTGGGATATAACAGCATAGGGCAAAGCCTAGTGCTCTCGTCTAGCTCAGTAAACTATGCTGCTGAGCTTAAGGCAAGTGCGTCTGCATTTGCTTCTCAGAGCTTGAGCCGGGCGCTTTATACATTGACAATGTATGAGTATACGCCAAAGCTCAGATATGACAACTTCATAACAAATCTGAGCATGTACATCTCGCAGCTAATGATAAACGGCACACTGCCAAATGTGCAACAGGGCAGCTACGCCGCAAATGCCCTTCTTAGCTATATGGGCAACGAGACCTTCACAGCATACAACAAGAGCATAATGAAGAGCATAGGCACTGGCGTGGCATTGAAGATAAACCAGACAAGGCCCATAATCTTCCAGGATTCGCCTTATTCAATTTCAGTTAGGTATATAGAAAATGTTTTCATAAATTCTTCGGCGGGGCTCTATGCGTATTCTATACCTGTCAACGCCAGCATACCATTAAACGGCACGTATGATCTGCTTTACGCGCAGGAGGGCATACTGCGCAGCATAAAGTTTTCATCAGCAAACAACCTCACAAGTGTAATAAGCAACAGCCATGCAACATACGGCAACAGTTTCATATACGGTATCGTGCTCAATGTGCCGAGCGGTGTCACCTGTACGACTCTGCCCTCTAATGTGCCGACGGCATTTAGAAGCGCGCCTCTCAACAAGAGTGTAATACTTGCCACGCCAAATGCAGCATACATAACAAACGCCACGTGCACTGCAGCAAACAACTATGGCGGTCTGGTAACCTACTCGATAAACAGCATTTCGAGCCCGCCGAATATCCCTTATTTAATCTATGCAAGCGGCACAAACGTATTGCAGCAGCTGAAGAACTACACAAAGGTTCTGCTCTATGGTCCTGAAATGGACCTGCTGAACATAGAAAGTTTGAGGAACGCAATAGCGAACGGCTACTTCTTCGCTTCGCCATTCGCGCCTTCATACATCGACAGGGCAGACGCAAGCCTGCTCAAGCAGTCGCAGAACGGCATCTTCACATTTACAAACTACAACAGGCAGGCTGCAAACTTCAATGGGCAGAGCAGCTACATACAAATTCCAAATGCCAATTCCTTGCAACTTTCTACGGTGACGTTTGGCGGTTGGGTAGACTATAAAGGTCCAGCAAGTGGCAATTGGGATTGGCTGATTGCTAAACAGAATGCTTACGGCGTTGGTGTTTGTGGTTCTTCACTAGATGTCTGTTTTTATAATTGGGGTACAGGTACAAATTATCAATCTTCATATGCACTTACCAAAAATACATGGTATTATCTCGTAGCAGAAGTTGCAAATGGAAATGAAACTGTATATGTAAATGGAAATAAGATATTTGCAGGTCCGCTTTCGGTTTCAAGTCAGTCTACTGTTGGATGGCAGATAGGGTATGGTAATGCAGGTGGCCAACTTCTAAACGGCAGTGCAGGCAACATACAAATCTACAACACTACCCTCTCAGCAAGCGAAATTCAGGCACTTTATACTGAGGGCATAGGAGGTGTGCCGATTGCAAATGCAGGCTTAGTCGGCTGGTGGCCTTTAGATGGCAATGCAAACGACTATTCTGGCTTTGGAAACAACGGCACTGCGACAAGTGTAAGCTATTCGCTTCTGCCTAATTACCAGCGCGATAGTATATTCATTACACCTATTCCAGGTACACTTCAGCCCATTCCTGGAGTAATGTCGTGCGACACTGTCGCACAGTGCAACAACGCCTCCCTATCAAAGCTCTATATAGGGAGCATGCCACTTGAGCTGCAAAACAAATTTGTAGAAGCAGCGAGTCTTAACGGACAAAGCAGCTATATAGAACAGAGTAATGGTTTTGGCTTTATGAATAATGCTGCTGCGAATTTCTCGATATCCATATGGGTGTATCCAACGTCGCCAAGCGGAGTAATTGTTGATGAACTTGGCCAAACTACGCCAAATTCAGGATGGCACGACAGCTGGATAGAACTCGTTAACGGCAATGTATATATGAGGGTTTGGAATCTCGCATGCGTAAAGGTAGGCACAATAAGCACAAATACATGGAGTAATATAGTTATGACAGGAAGTTACGTTAATGGTAATTTCATTTATGAGGGCTATATAAACGGCGCATTTGGAAATTCCGGAACAGGTTCCAGATCTGTTCCGGGTGGAAGTAGCTTGATGTATTATCCTCTTGGTGTTCTCGATGCTACAAATTGCGGTTCAGGCGCATACTTTAGCGGGGAGATGTCAAATTATCAATTTTATAACACAACTCTGACGCCGAGCGAAATAGCTGCTATATACAAAAATGGAATTTCAGGATTGCCGATTGCAAATGCAGGCTTAGTCGGCTGGTGGCCTTTAGATGGCAATGCAAACGACTATTCTGGCTTTGGAAACAACGGCACTGCAACCAATGTTTTTTACCAGCGCATTTCTCCGCAATACAGTCTTCCTGGCCTGTCCACAATAACAATTGCTGGCAGTGAGCAGCAGGTCCTCGGTCTTGGCTGACTGGCTGCTGCTACGGCGCCGCAGGCGCACCGCCTGCTCCGCTTATTGTCGAGAATATGCCATGTATAGCAGCGCCCGTTATGAAGAATATCGCAAAGCCGACAAGCAGGAAAATAGGCAGATATCTAATGCCTCTTGTTACTGAGCCGCTTGCGACAGCTGAAACTATCAATGCCCCAAACGCAGTAATGATAAATATGGCGCCCATCGCGAAGTCCTGATACTGCGTTGTGGTTATCTTAGGCGGCGACGGCCTAAGAAATGAAACGCCAGTTGTCGGCAACCCGCCTGGATTCTGCGCGAGTATTCCGCGCCACACCTGATTGGTCACGCCTATCATCTGCGACGTAAGGCCATACATGACTGGCGCGCCTATTAGAGCGGCGAAGGCTATGAATATAGTGTACATGAAGAGCTGGCCTGATATTTCCTTCTGTATGGTCTGCTGGTTTCTTATGTCCTTTGCAACCTGGTTCAAGAGATCGGACATGCCGCCGCCATACTGCACAGCCTCGTTCATCATTCTTACGGTGTGCTTCAATGTGTTTGACCTATATTTCTCGGCTAGATGCACCAGGGCGTTCTGCAGAGTTTCACCGGCGTATAGCCCTTTTGCTGTAAGTTTAACGTCTTCGCTGAAGTACTTGAATTCGGGTCTTGCAGCAAGCACCATAGCTCTGTCAAGGGCTATTCCGCTTCTCACGTTTGCCGCAACAAGCTGGAGGTAGTCCGGAAGTATGCTCTCAACGAACGTCTTCCTCTGGTCTATCTTCATGCTGAGCACAAAATAGATTGACGCTTCAAACACGACAAGCGCAACTATTCCGAGCGCCACGGATAGGGCAAAATGCAGTTTGAAAGCGAGGAAGGCGACATATGAAGATATAGTCATAAGCAATATTCCTCCCACTATCATTATAGCAAGAAGCCTGTTTATCGTCATTTTTACTCCTGCAAGGTCAAGCTCTCTTGATAGCAATACGACGACGTTCCTCGAAACAAGCCTCTCGAATGGTATCTCTCTCATTGCATCACATCGCGAAAGTCGGCCTTGACGAACGCATTATGTTTAGGAAGATGATCTGCAGGAAAGCTATGCCTATAAGGACGAAAACCAATGTCGAAGCATCTATTGTGAAGAGACTTATGAATGTAGTGAGTATGGCAAGAACGGCAATGCCCATGCTTGGGAATATCACCCCGAAAAGCATGTAGAACATGGCCAGCGCGTTGAGCCTCTGACCGTATCTTCGTAAGTCTATGACCCTCTCCTGCGTGACTTCCTCTACGACACCCTGCAATGCGCCCACAATGTCGGCTCCTGCTTTTATGCTCACAGAAGCCTGAAGCATTATCCTCTTGAAGGTCTTTGACTCGCTTTTCTCGCTCACTTCCTCTATGGCCTGCTCTATCGGCATGCCGAGCTCAACGCGCTCGACGATTTTGGCGAATTCCCTGCTCGCCGCGCCGTAGCCCGTGCTTACCGCGACGATCGCGTTGAAAAGGGGCATTCCAGAACGCATGCCTATGACTATATCCCTTGCCGCAAAGAGAATGTCCCGCTCTATTTCCTTGCCAACATTCTTGCCCTTGGCCACAGGATAGTTGATGAACCTCGCGAAAAAGGTCTTGAACATACCGTAGAAAATTGCTGCACCGAGTATGATTGTCAAGGCTATGTTGAAGCCGTAATGGATAAACACAACAATTATGGTAGCGGCTATTATTGCGCTGACTATTATGGAATTTGTAAGCATCTTCTTTACGAACTGGTCTGGCGTGGACTTTATTCCTTGCTCCTTCAGCGCGATTGGCAGATCTTTGTTTTTGGCCAGCAGCTTCGCGACATACATCTGGAACCAAGTGAGCTTCTGCTGCGGTGCTGTCTGCGGAGGCGCATTTTGCTTCTGCTGCTTCTTGAGAAGCTCCTCGATGCGCGACTCAGCGGCACTTTTTTGCTGATATATCGGCTTTGATTTTATTTTGAAAAAAAGGAATCTCTTCTGCTTTGTGAAGCCTACCGGCTTTTGCTCAGCACTAGCAGCATTCTTCTTGAACAACGACATGATTGCACCGGTTATTTAACCTTTGAGAGCTTTGCCTCCGCTTCCTCAAGCCTCTTCGCGCGCATAGCGGCAAGCGAGGCCTGGAACGCATCGAGAGACTTGGACTTTTCATACCTTAAAGTCTCGGCGAGCCCGAAGATCTCCTGCCTTATTATCTTAAGCTGCTCACCATTAAAAACGTTCTCATCAAGACCCTCGTTTATTTTCTCTAGTTCAGAGAGCTGGTCCTGAAGCGAGAGCGTTGGCAGCACGAGCTTGCCGACCTTTACCTTTTCGATCTCTTTAAGCACGCTCTCCTCGAATTCTATGCTGGCCTTGCTTACAAGCTTCTTTATCTCCTCGGAAACTTCTTTTGTTTCTGTGGGCTGGGCGCGCTGAACCTGCAATGGCTGCTGCTGTATTGCAGGTTGCGGCTGCGGTTTCAGCCCTTCTACACTCGATATGATTCTGTAAGCATCCTCATATTTGTATGCGCTTTCCTGTATTCTATTCTTGAGAGCGCTTTCAGGATCTATTATTACAGATTCGTTCTGCGTCGAAACAGATTCTATCTCGCTTACCAGCTTCACTGCATCCGCGTATTCCATGATAGCGCCTATACTTTAATTATACCTTAAACAATTCATCTGAGTATGGCAGGCCTTTGTCAACTATGTCCATGACGCTTTGGCTGTTCTTGTAGTACTTTGCGACAACGTAACCGGCCTCGTTGACTCCGAAAACCTTGTTTTTGACCATCCATTCAAGGACTTTTTTCTTTTCGTCAATGTTTGCATACATTTCTTCTCTTGAGTAGCCCCCATAAAGCATTATTGTGTCTGCGAGTCTTGACGGCTCGGCGATTCTGCTGAATGTGTCGTTCCTCACATTCCACCTGAAGAGAACGTTTGCGTCGCCTGTATCGAGTATTTCGCCGAACTCCAGAAGGCGTCTAATTCCGAGACGCCTGTGCCTGAATAGAGTCGCTATCCCGCCAATCGCGTTAATCAGGATCTTTGGCACGTCTATGGGCGGATTTGTCATCCTTACTATTGTGTCTTGCACGTTGTCCGCGTGCACAGTGCCGTAAACCGCGTGCCCAGTATGTATGGCTTCGAAGAGCGTTTCGGCATCTTGCTTGATCCTCACCTCGCCTATGAGCATTATGTCAGGCCTCTGCCTTAATGCGTTTATCATCAGGTTGTAAAGCGTGACTTCGCCCTTGCCTTCTGGATTAGGCTGCCTCGTTAGCATCGGTACCCAATGGAGGAAATCTGGCAGCGTGAGTTCTCTAGTTTCTTCAACTGATATTATTCTCCTGTTTGCGGGCATGAATATGCTCATCGCGTTGAGAAAGCTTGTCTTTCCGCTTGCTGTGCCTCCAGATATAAGCAGGCTGACCTCATTTTGTATGCTCAGCCAGACCAGAGCGGCAAGCTCGCTGGTTATAGTGCCGTTGGCTATGAGCATAGGCATTGTCCACGGATTTTTGGCGAACTTTCGTATTGTTATCGTGTTACCGAACTGTGATATTGGATAGAGGGTGGCATTTACTCTGGAGCCGTCAGGCAGCTCGGCGTCCATGAGCGGCGAGATGTTTGTTATCTGTCTGCCCACGCGCCTGCCTATGTTCTCAGAATAGTCGTATATTGTCTCTTCATTCTGTATTCTTATTGTAGTCTTGCACCAACCATATTTCTTATGGAACACCCAGACGTTTTCCTTTGAGCTGTTCACAGCCACTTCTTCGAGATTCTCATCTGCAAGAGGAATCTCAAGTTCACCCAATCCGAGCATCATGTTTATTATGTAGGCTATAAGCACTTTCTTAGCCTCGTCGCTCGTCCCAGGGAGGTATTTGTCTATCACAACATTTGATGCATCTACGTACCTAGCAGTTAATTCATCGGCGTATTCTTTGTCTTCTATTCTGGTTGGATCTATCGGCACGAGGCTAAGCAACTCGGGCCTCATCGAATTTAGGAGTATTTTCGACGCATCGCCAAGACCGACAACGTTTACTTTGTACTCCAATGCGAATTTGCCTGTATCCTCTATGCTTATGTCGGCTTTGAGACCGTGAACGTCCAGGGTGTACGATGCGAGAACATTACCGGCCGTTACATTATCGTCAGTCAATCAAACACCATTATTTTGCAATATTGTTTATGTCGTCATTCAGTTTATCAAGCTTTTCGCGCGTAGACGCTGCATTTCTGGAAAGCTTCTTGGTCCTTTCCTCTAGGCCCTTTGCCGCTACGGCTTTTTTCTCTATATCGGCTTCCGACATGGCCAGTATGGCTCTGCTCTGGTTGAGCAGAGCGTTGATTTCTTTCTCCAGGTCGTCGCGCTCCTTCTTTATATTTGCTATGTCTTCCGAAGCTTTATTTATCTCTTCATGAATCTTCGAAAAGTCGCCGAAACCCTGCTTCAGTTGGGCGAGCTTCTCATTCGCAGAGCTGAACTTCTGCTCTATCGCCGAAAAGGCGGCATCAGCATCCTGTGCGCTTTTTGCAACCATGTCAATCAAAGCAACCTTATGCCGCTCTACTCGTTTTGATATTTCTTCGCTAGCGTGCTTGTACTCATCAATGAGCTTAAGGTTACTACGAAGGGTGTGCTCTTGCTCAGCAAGGGTACGCATGGAAAGCTCAGCCTCAGTCCTGATACTGTTTATTATTGCGCTTACTTCGCTTCTGTATTTACTTATCATCTTCTCAGATTCGTTGTTGAACGACTTCGCGGTGGATTCAATTAGTTTTATCTTCTCTTCCATGTCGCTTATTACCTTTCTGATTTCGGATTCCCCTGACGTTATACCGCTTATCGCTTTTGCCCTTTCCTCAAGAGCTGCTATCTCCTTAGCCACGGCTTCATGCGCCTTGTCAATGTATTCCTTCCTGCTGCGGACTTCCTTATACCTGCTTTCTATGACGCTACGTATTTTGTCTATCTCCTTCAGATCATTTGAGACTTCGCCAGACTTCCTCTTAAACAGCAGGTCCGTGTCCTTTATCAGCTTGGAGAGCGCATCGAGCTTTGCATTCATTTGACCAAGCAGCGTGGCCTGCGTCTCGAGTTCGTTTACCGCAGTTGTGGTTTTTTCGTTTATTGTATGCTTAAGAACCTCGGCGTGATCCTTTGATACCGCTATTGGGGTAACGAACATGCGCCCGCTCCTGTAGTTTATCTTTACTATATCAGCCTTTTCCAGCACATCTGCCCACTCTTCGATAACATGCTCACCTACTTTGAGAGCAGTGGCCAGTGTGGCAACGTCAGTTTCCCCATGCGTTTTTAGGTAGTCTATAAATTTATCTATACTGGTCGTGACTTCCTCAGTCATCAAATCATATACACACACAGATTAAAAGGATTTAATTCTTTCGTTGCCTAACTGCAACTTTGCAAACAGCTGTGAATACTTGATGATACGCGCTGATCATGAACCGCTTCGCTTCATTGCTCCAATTATTGAGCTTGCTATCTCGTCGCCAATAGCGTGCTCTGGAAGGACTAGATGGCTTACCCCGGCGCGGCGCATCCTTGGTATATCCTCCTCTTTCTTAATTCTTGCGGCAACCTTTATCCTGCTGTTGAGGTGCTTTGCGGCTATCACAGAAAGGGTGTTTTCCATATCGTCCTCGCCGAGGAGCACCAGCGCGTAGGCTTTTTGCGCGTTGGCTGCACTAAGCGACGCAATTTCTTTTGGAGTGCCTTCTATCGCGATCATTTTTTCCCTAATCGCGGCGTCGACTTTCTGCCTGTTTCTATCGATTATCACAAATGGCACATTTGAAGCTGCTAGCTTTTTGGACATTTCCGCAGCGATCTTATTGAATGGCGTCATGATTATGTGATTAGAAGCCTTGCGCGCCTTGTCTGCTACCGCCTTCCTCTTGAAGTTTACCTTGCCCATCAGGTCGTACAAGATCGTCGTAACAAGTATTACGAACATCAGTTCTCCGATTATCTCTATGGAAAGAGCCGCAACAACTAGTGGGTTCGCTGTATCGACAAGGGCTTCGCTCGGCGGAAGCTCGACGCCTATAATGTTTATGAAACTCCAAATAACAGCTATGAAGAAGTCCTTTTCAACCGTATAAATGGCTACGGTGGAAGCTGCGAATATCGCAAGCATGCTTATTATAAGCAGTTTTTGTATTGCTCTCATGATCAATACCTCAAAGCCCTTACTATATTGTCACCTATGTCTATGCCGGCAAGGTATTCAGGGAGAACGCACATGTCTATTCCGACCGCGAACATCTTGGTGCGCACCTCAGGCCTGCTGACCCTCACAAACGTCTTAATCTTGCTATTGAGCTTTCTCGCAGTGAGCGCGCCTACGAAGTTCAAGAGGTCGTTCTCTGCATCGAACACTATAACGCTTGAGCTCGATATGTTCGCAAGTTCGTAAGTGTGCTCATCCTTCAGGTCGCCGTTGAAAGCGACTATGCCGCGGCTCGAAAGCTCTGCAACGGTTTCGGGATTTTGATCCAAAACTATAAAGCGCTTCTTGTGCGCCGAAAGTTTTGCGATGAGCTCTTCGGCTATGCGGTTGTAGCCACAGATTATTATGTGGTCCCTGTAGCCACGCTTCTTTATGCTGTTTATGAACATGTCTATGTTCGCGTAGCCCACCATGCTTATTACCGCAGCTATTATGAAGCTCATTATGAAAAGTCTGCCGAAATTAGCTATGATCGCTATGATAAAGACAGCCGCCGAACCTAGGGCGGTGAACGATTTATACAGAAACATCATGTCCGCCAGATCGAATGCCGCGCTAGTGTTCTGCGACCCGAAGAAAGCCTCTATTATGTAATATACAGTCAAATACAGATCCTTCGTCACTAAAAGAAGCACTGCGAACGTGAATGCTATCAACACCACTGCGATGATTAGCGCAAGCTCAAGCACGTTGCCAGTTTCCTCATTTTCAGACTTTTGCATCTTAACCACGCGCAGTTTTAGAAGCCCTTCGATATCTCCTTGAAGAGCTCGTCGCTTGCAGACTTTGCAGGAGTGGCGATGAACTTCACGCCAACATCGATAAACTTCTCCTTTAGAGAATCGTCGTTTACCCTTGTGGCTATGATTATCTTCTCGTTAAGGCTCTTGGCAGTTATTGAAGCGAAGAGGTTTTTGGCGTCGTCATCGAGCACTATCGCTATCGCTTTCGCGTTTGCTATGCCTGCTTCCTTTAGTATTTTTGAAGAGGTAGCGTCGCCCTTTATAACGTCTATTCCGCGCTCCCTCAGTATTTCGACTTTCTCAGGATCGATCTCGACAACCACAACGCTTATGCCATTCTCAAGCAGTATGTCGACGACGCGCTCGCCCACAAGGCCGTAGCCGCATACTATCACATGATCCTTGAGCTCTTCCATGCAACAACCATTAGCTCCAGCCAGATTCGAACTGGCGTCAACAGGTCCAGAGCCTGCTATCCTTGACCACTAGACGATGGAGCTTCACTAAAATATAGCATAGCAATATTAATATTTTTCCTGCCAGCTTTGAACCGGTATTTTGCATTTTTCGCAGTTCGTCGTATGCCATAACCGCATTTATAAAGATTGCAGTGCAAACCTACAAGCAATGGACAGCAAAACAATAAAGACCATTAAGTTTGTCGTGTCGTGCGAGTCGCAGTACTTCGGCCCAGATAAGATAGCAGAAAGATACTGCAAGAGCGCCTTAGGAATGAATGACGAATGTGCGAGGCTAGTCAAGGAGCTCTACAGGAAGGAGCAGGACATAAAAGATGAATTCTAGATTCTCATAATGCGGCCTGGGCATAGAGCATGTTCTGCAAAAGCAAATACTTTATTATTTTATCGGCAATTATTAATCAGGCCCTGGTAGCTCAGTGGTAGAGCGCCTGTCTTGTAAACTTCTAGAAGAAGTTTAATCAAGAAGCTAGGAGAACAGGAGGTCGAGGGTTCAAACCCCTCTCAGGGCTTGTTGCAAGCAGATTAAAGCCACAAAGAACGGCAGAGCATGCAATACAAATGCAGACGCGAAATAAATAAGTCTGTAAGGGCGGGGTAGTTCACATAGAGTCTAGTCAACACAGCAATGGGAAAAATCGTGTCATGTTCACTATTGGCTATTCCACGCGCCAATTGGGCAAGTTTATAGAAATGCTAAAGGAGCATGGAATAAAAATTTTAATAGATGCGCGTACAGTGCCAAGATCAAAGCATAAGCCTGAATTTAATGCTGAGAGTTTACCCAAGCCGCTACGCAAGGTCGGGATAAGATATCTGCATATGAAAGAACTTGGCGGCCTGAGAAAACCAGATAAAGATTCTGTAAACACTGGCTGGATAAACGCAAGTTTCAGAGGTTTCGCGGATTATATGCAGACTAAGGATTTCGATGATGCAATAAAAAGGCTAATGGCTTTAGCAGATAAAAAGAATGTGGCGCTAATGTGCGCAGAGGGCAATCCATTCAGATGCCATAGATCCTTGATTGCTGATGCGATGTTGGTCAGAGGCTATAAGGTGTTTGAGATAACAGGAAATAAAAGCTCTAGCGAGCACAGATTAACAAAATTCGCCAAGGTTTCGAAAAAGAAAATAACCTACCCGTGATAAAACGATAAAATACGTTATTCCGCAGAAACCTAAAGTGCTTTTCATAGGGATAAATCCGCATTACGGTTCTTACCATAACGGCGTGCCGTTCTCAAACAATAAAAGCTTCTGGTATTTGCTTAGCAGATCTGGGCTAATAAGCGAAAATATCGAAACACTTAGAAACAACAAGAGCCTAAAGAAATTTTACCTTAACGAATTTGGAAAGAAATATTGCTATGGCTTTGTAAATCTCATAGACAGGCCAACAAGGAGCGTTTCCGAGCTGAGGAAAGGCGAAGAAACTGCGGGAGTGAAAAAAGTGAGGAGGCTTTTGCTTGCTGAAAAGCCGAGTATCGCATGCTTTGTAGGCAAGATAACATACCAGAAATTTAGCGGACTGAAAAATGTAAAGTTTGGGCTGCAGCCCTATAAAATAGGCAGGTGCAGGATATTCGTTTCCAGGTTCCCGATAAGAGGCCCAAGCAGTATACGCATAAATGAGTTCCGGTTTATCGGAAGAATCATAAAAAGTCACAGCAGGTCTGCCATTTAGAATTTATTCTCTCTTGATTTTAATGAGCTCACTTGCATCGACGCCATCTCTGGATAATGTATCCAAAAGCATTTTTCCTAGCTCTATTGTGGCTTTGTTTGCCTTGAAGTAACCTGCGTATTTGCTGAGTTCTGAGATTGATAGCCTCATGTATTTGTCGCGCTGCTCCAATGCATACTCCAGCGAACCTGTTTTGTTAACTATTTCTACAAGTCTTTCTATTTTTGGCTTGTTTTCTGCCTTTTCCCTTTCAGACCTGCTCTTCTGATACATTGAATTTATAAATTTCTTATCAGAATCGTTTGCGGCGTTATATGCATGCGCCATTATGAGCGTATATTTCCCTTCGTATAAGTCCCCATATTGGGTTTTGCCAAAATTCTTTGGCTTCAGAAAATCCAAGATGTCATCGTTTATCTGGAATGCTATTCCGGCTGGTTCGCCTATGGCTTTCAATGCGTCTAGGACCTCTTCATCCTGCTCAGCAACTATGGCTGCGAACTGCAATGGGCCATAGATCGTATAGGCCGACGTCTTAGCCTTTGCAATATTATAGTATAAAGAGTCATCTACCTTTGAGAAATCTCGTATATTATACATGAATAATAGTTCTTGAAGCTGACCGCTTGCGGTTATGGTTGCAATCTCGTCGAACTTTGCATTCAGCCTGTCTGAAACTTCCGCTTTCAGGGTTTTGCTGTAATCCCTTAGCATCCGCCTTATTTTATCGTGCAATACATAAGCATAGTGCACTGCTAATTCATCGCCGTATTTTGCATTTGTTGTAGGACCGCCTCTTCTGAGCAATGCGTGATCCTGCATGTCGTCATATTTCAGTATGGCCTCCTCAGACATCTCTATTGTCGCAGCCATGAGAAGCAAGCTGCTGTCTAGCTTAAGGCCAAAAGCCTTCGCCGCATAAATGAATAACAATGGCCTTGAATAATGTCCGCCTCTTTCTATGTAATCGGTCAGGCCTTCATAGTATTCTCGTCCCTGCGCTTTTTCTGGTTCCAAGTATGACAGCATGATGTTTTTGATTTCTGTCTTTAGTTCTTCCTGAGTGGCCTTGTCATAAAGCGAGCTATTAACTTTGCGATTATTTTCGTACAACAAAGCACCAGTAGGATCGTTATTGCATCTGCTATAAGCATTGCACAGCAAATTATAAATAGTCTAGTATGGAAATATGCTTGAGTGATTTGAGCAATCTGAAATATCACGGATTTTTAAGGAAATATAAGAGGCCATTGAAATTGGAAAATTATAGAAACAAGGCAGCAAGCAATTCTTAGCTTGATTAGCCGATCCTAATGCTGACCTTCTTTTTGTAATATAGATTAAATAATTTTTCTATGTTCTCTTTAGTTGAACTTATTTTCGCAAGAATTGTAGCCTGCTTTTCTTCGTTCGCCTTTATGGCGTTTTCTATGTTTTCCTTGCCCTTCTTTAGGTCTTCTATTTCGTCAAGCAGCGCTCTTACGTCGTTTAGCTCGCTTAGAAGAGGCTTCTCTTTTTCGCTTAATTCTGAAACTTCATAGATTGCATCAAGCATGTTTGAGCTGAGCACAATGTCGAGTCGCTGCTTTATCGAGTCAAGCTCTCTTTGATTAGGCTCTATCAAAGCGATCTTTGACCGCATGTCTCTCACTGCATCGATGAACTTTGAATATGATTCGCTGCTGCGCATAGCCTCAAATGGGTTCTTTATGGCTTCCATAAGCTTGAATTTGCTTGCAACGCTATGGTCGTATTTCCTAGCCACGCGCTCAAGCGGGGCCAGCATCGCGTTTATTTCTGCGGCTATCGACTTCTTCTTCTGTTCTATACTCTCTATTTCTTTTGAGAGGTCGCTTATCTTCACTGATAGCCGCGCTATTTCGGCTTCGTCAACGCTGCGCTGTTCTGCGCGCGCCCTTTCCTGTTGAATCGCAACGCTTTCGGAGTTCAATGCGGAAAACTCATCGATCAATGCGGAAAGCTTCGCAATTGAAGCGATTAGATTTTTGTGGTTTAAGAAGTCAACAGAGCCTTTATCTATCTCAAGCCTAAGCGCGGCCATGTCATTCTCAAGAGCCTTGAAAGCTTTCTTTATGTTGCCAAAATAGCCACCGTAGCCTACGAGCACGCCGCGGAAAACCGCATTCAGCTTGAGCATGTCTTCCATCGCGCCCTCAAAAAGAGCCTTCTTAGCAAGCAGTTCCTCGTATTTGGTAGGCGCTTTTGCCGCGCTTATGCTATGCCTCAGCGAGTCTATAATTGATACGAGCTCTTTGACATAGCGGGGTTTCTGCTCGGCTATGGCTTTGGATGAGCCGCTAGCTATCGACTCAAGGTCTGGCATAGCATCAAGCTTGCCCAGCTCGGCGCATGCTTCCTCGAAGCGCTTAAGAGAGCCATCGAGCTTAGCCATGGATTTGGCGCACCTTGAGTTAACCTTGCTCAACTTTCCATCAAAGAGAGCTATAGCATAGCCACCCAACGCGTCAGCTGATATTTCTTCGGCTCTACGCTTTCCAAACAACATCTACACACAATTTGATTTACCCGGCAAATTATAAATATGCGAATGCGTTCACGCATTGGAGGTGCTGTTGAAGTATGCGTAAAGAAACGCACCCCAAGCCGGAGACGGCGTTCCAGAAGAGGGATTTGAAAGATTGAGGAGGCCGAAGTTGTTGCCCAGCTCGCCATCTGAGAGCCCCCACAGATCGTACCAGTACACTCGCTTTACAAAGCTCATGCTGTTGAAGAGCGTCAGGCTGCTTGCAAGGAACTCTTCCTGCAGCTTTGGCGTATATCCAGGTATCAGCGCCGAAGACGATGGAACGCCGAATTCAGTAATCCATATGGGCTTGCCTGTAAGGCTTTCGTATTCGTTTAGGCTTTCCATCCATTCCCGTTTGCCTGAGCTGTTTAACGGACCTGCTGCCTGCGGGTAAGCGTGTATTGATATCGCATTGCAGTAGTTTGAGGCGCCGTATGCCCATACCTGTGCGTACCAGTAATACGCATATTGATTTGCGATTGGCGCGCCGCCGAAGCATACTATAGTTGCATTGGGCTCCTTAGCCTTTATTATCGCATAGGCGCTTTTTATTACCTCGTAGTAGTTGTAAGGGCTGCCATTCATGTAGCCTGTCTGAAACTGGCTTACAAGAGGCTCGTTCCATATCTCCCATGCGGTTATCCACGGATAATCGGCAACGGCCTGGGCTACGCTTGCATTCCACTGGCTCAGATTCCAATTATCTCCTTTGACGGTAGCGTAGTCCAAGATACCCAGATAATTGGCTCCGTAATTGGAATGCTCAAAGTCAAGAAGATTCTCCTGGGCTTGGCTCAGAGAAATGTCTGTGCGCATGTATTTTACTCCGCTGCTCAAAGCCAATATCTCGGAGCTTTTGTTTCCGTGAGTGCATATGCCGATTGTGAGATTCAAGTGTCTTGGAAGCGGTATATGACTGCTTTCAGACGCAAACGAAATTAGCGTCACGGCAATCGCAACTGCGATTGCGGCAATTATTGCAGCTGTAGTTAAAAGTGGGCGCACACTTTCACCATGCGCAACCAGGCGCTTGCAGCTCTATTTCTGGGCTGCCCTGTTTTTCGCGTCTTTGCCAGCGCGCTTATTAAGCATTCTCTCCATAGCTTCGAGCATCTCCGAATTCGATCTTATTTTGGCCTCTATTCTTTTTAGTTTTCTGCTTATCCTTTTTCCTTCTTTGTTCAATAGCATTATCTTTCCGCGCCTGAAAATCCTAAATATGCTCGCATTCTCTTTTGAGAGCATGTTGTAGATAGAGCTCAGCATTTTGCTGTTTTTCTGCAGCAGCGCATTCAGAGCCAAAGATTTGCTGTTTATTTCGTTCGCAATCCTGTAGTAGTGGGCGCTTATGCTGCCAATGCTTTTGTTTCTTACAAGCAGGCCTGTTATTACGAGCGATGCCACATCCTCGCCGAAATTTTTCGAGTAGAAATAAGCAATGGATTCGACAAAGCCCATGTACTGCAGTGCCTTTTCGGCGCTCATCCTGGAAGTGTTTTCTATGAGTTTGTTCACGCAGAAAGCCTCATAGTTGAAGTTAGGCATTATGCTACTTATGCGATCCACGTGCTCTTCTACGGCCTTTTCTATGTCCCTGCTTTCTATCGCAGATTTCCAGCTGTCCCTTTCCACGCCGTGAAGTATCCTTTCGACTATCTCAGCGTTTACCTCCATCTCTGGGCCGGATTTTACGCCAGCGTTGGCTATTTCCAGACTGGTCATCTCTCACACTGCCATTTGATAAATAGAGGGTATTTCCGCACAAATTTATTTATTTCTAACTATGCTGCGCCTCTTGCCAAGCTTCTCTATTATGTCTTTGCCTTCAACGAAGGGCAAGCCATTAAGCGCCGCGTATTCCATTGCATCGTCCTTAGCAAGTGACTTTCCGTTATCGCCAAGCATCTCTACGATTGCTGCTGATGGAATTATTCCAGCCTCAGTAGCCAGGACTGTTGTAAGCTCTGTGTGGCCCTTTCTGTCTACGAGCGGCCTTTTTGAAGCTATAAGAGTGTGCACATGTCCGGGAGTCCTGAAATATTTGCCAAATTCAGACATTACTGATACGCGCGCCTCCTCGCTGGCATAGCTTGCGATGGCCTTCCCCACAATCTTTGCGAATTCTGATACCGTAAGCGCCCTGTCAATATCCGATATGCCAGTGAAAGTTTTCCTGTGGTTTATGGTTATTGAAAAGGCCGACTTTTCGTCGTATGGTATATCGTTTGGGTAAAGCTTTTCGAAAACGGGCAGGCCAGACTTACTGTATATGTTTACAGTGTAGTCCAGTCCGAGCGCTTCGGCGGCTTCAAACGGCATCGTTACGCAGATGAGTCCGCCACCGTCCTTCCGCATCGTCCTTATGGCTTCGCTTGTAACGAACTGCGCCCCGAATGTTATGTCAGTTTCGCCTTCTCTGGAAACCGAGTCAAAAACAAGAACAGGTTTTCCTCTTCTCAGATTTTCTAGAGCTTCTTCAAAAGTTCCCATGATTCAGTATTGCAATCAATATTTATATGCTTGTAAACCTGAGCATTGATGAGACTACACATGTCGTGCATTGCACAGACATTGCTTTAGAAAAGGCTGAAGTCAAGGAGGTGAACCGAGATGATCGAATATGCCTCCATAGCCTATGAAGAGCGCAATCAACGCAGTTATTATCAGCAATATTGCTAGCAAGTAGTATGCGTATTTGCCGCTGCCTTTTGGATCCGCAAACGCTATAGGAGAAAACAGCGCTGAAAGAGCCGCAAATAGGTATAGGCCAAACGCTGTTACGAAGTGGTTGCTTGGAGAAAATGCAAACGAAACAGGCCCTTCGAGGTTGAAGGCTATAATTCCAGCGAGCTCAACCGCGATGTATATTCCAAGAAAGAATCCAAATATTGAGAGTATCCTTGGATTGGTGTTCTTGTGGAGCATGTACGCGCCGGCCATCATTATAAGACCTAGCATCAGTATGGGGTCGCCGAAAAGCATGTTGTATGAGCCTGGCAGAGGCCACTGAAACGACATAACAAAGCCGCTCAGGAAATCGAAAAGTCCGAGAGTAAATGCGGGAACCACAAGCTCCCCAAGCCATTTCTTGTTTGCCGCTTTACCGATGAAATAGAGCGCGATAACTAAGCTGCTCAGCCCCAGGCTGAGAAGCATCACAGCAAGCGAATCTACGTATACCATATCATCGCCGATTTTTCAATGCGACGCGTAAAAATAAAAAGGTTTCCATGTGCTTTTTTAGGGTTTGGCGAAGGTTCTAAAAGATGGTCTGATATTATCAATATGGTGGTTTGCTGAGCGCACTGAAGAAGGTCCTTTCGCTTACAGATGCTATAATGATAAATTTAGGGGCGATAATAGGCGCTGGCATTTTTGTGATAATAGGGATAGCAGCGGGCGCTGCGGGCCCGTCTATAGTAATTTCGATAATCATTGGCGCGATAATATCGATTTTTACAGGGCTCAGCTTCTCTGAGATAGCGAGCCACGTCGCCAAGGAGGGAGGCGTATACGAGTATGCAAAAGATGCTCTTGCGCCATTTGCGGGTTTCCTTGGCGGCTGGCTTTGGTCCTTCGGCAACATGATAGCTGTTGCTGCAGTTTCGTTGAGCCTTGGTGGGTACATAAATTCATTGCTTGGCGTCTCTTTCAATGTTGCATATTACGCAATTGCTGCTGTGCTGATCTTTACCACTATCAACATATTGGGCATAAAGAATTCAGCGAAAACCCTCAAACTGCTTGTGATAGTGAACGTTGCCGTGCTAATCGCTTTTGTTGCGATCGGCGCCTTCTTTTTCCATGCGTCACACTTTGCGGACTTCGCACCTAACGGCTTAAAGGGTGTTATTACCGGCTCTGCTATAATCTTTTTTGCGTTTACTGGATTTTCTAGGGTTACAACGGTTGGCAGCGAAGTCAAAAATGCTGAGAAGGTGATACCAAAAGCGATAATAATCTCAATCATAGTATCAAGCATAATTTACATAGCGGTTGCGGCGGTTGCGGTTGGCTTGGTTCCGTATACAACATTGGCCCAATCAAAATCTCCGCTCTCTACCGCGATAGCAGTAACCAATATCCGGATTCTGAGCGAAGTGATTGCAGTAGGCGGCATTGCCGCTACGGCCGGGGTAATACTCACAGGGATATTGGGAGTTTCGAGGGTCTTCTTTGCGATGGGCAGGGACAATGAGTTGCCTAAGGGATTGTCAAAGTTAGACAAATTTTCTACGCCAATAAATTCCATAATTGTTGCATGCATTATCAGCATCGCGTTTATAGTAGCTGTATCTTTTGAGACGATAGTCGAAGCGTCAAATGCGGCTGTGCTTTCGGCATACGCAATAATAAACATAGCGGCATTAGAGATGTGGCTAAAATTTAGACGCAGAAAAGGCAAGGCTATGCACCTGAGGGAGCACGGCTATTTCGCTGCTATACCTGTCATAGGATTTATAGCGATAATTGCGATATTGGCGTATCTAAGCGTTGCGAGCTTGTTCATAGTTGTCGGCATACTTGCAGTTGGTATTGCTTATTATTCTTACAAATCGCTGCTTGCTTCTAGGGGAGTAAAGCATGCAATAAGCAAAGCGGTGCCAATAATAAGCGAGGTAAGAGAGTTTGGCAAAAGCAGGGTAGAAAAATCGTAGAATTCGGCAGTATGCAGGATGGGCCTACTTGCGCGGAAATTATTTATCACGGAGTTGTTAGACCGCCATGCAGGGCATAGCTTTTTATATTTATATATTTTAATGTAATAACATTAAATTACATTAAAGTGCAATTATGGACAGAAAATATACAACAATAACAATCCCAAAACCGTTGTATGCAAAGCTGTCGAAGTTAATTGGACACACAGGGTTTTCCTCAGTCTCAGACTATGTTACCTATATGCTCAGGGAGACTCTGGCTGAGATAGAAGAAACCAAAAGGCGGCCTTATAAGGAAAAGTCCGTAGAAAAAAGCGAGATCGTGAAGAAGCTCAGAGCTTTGGGGTATGTTTAAGGTGCTATAATGGCCAAAAAGAAGAAAACAGAAAGAAACAGAGCGGGAAGCACGAATTTAGAGGCAATTGCAAATGACCTTTGGTCTGATCCTAGCGAGAAGAATTGGAATAAGTTCTATTCTTCGGTTAAGAAAAGCAAGGCGAGATACTACAAAATAGTCTATGAGACTTTGAAGAACAGCCAGGATCTCATGAAGTCATTTGCGCTGATTTATGATTCTAAGATGAAGCAGATAGCGAAGATACCTATAATAAAGAAAAATGGCGGCATCGAAGGTGCAACCATATACTTAAAAGACCTAAAAAACGCAAACGTGTTTTAGTGATTTTATGATAGAGCAGAACCTTGATAGCTTAGAGGAAAAGAGCATTTACATAATGAGAGAAGCTAAAATGAAATTCAAGAACCTTGCCGCACTTTGGAGCATGGGCAAGGATTCTACGACAATGCTTGCAATTGCAAGGAAGGCGTTCATGGGCAAAGTACCATTTCCAGTTATACATATAGACAACTCTATAGACTTCCCAGAAACATACAAATTCAGGGAAGAATTAACTAAAAAGTGGGATCTTGAGCTGATAGTAGCTAAAAGCAAGATAAAGCCTGAGATATCTGGTTTCAGCTGTTGCGGAGCCAACAAAACAGAGGCGCTTAAGGAGGTAATGAAGGAATACAAATTTGATGCACTTATCGTTTCTATAAGAAGAGACGAACATGCGATAAGGGCCAAGGAACGCTATGTTTCTCCGAGGGACAGAAATTTCAAGTGGAATTACAAGAACCAGCCTGCTGAACTTTGGGATGACTATTCTTCAAAGATTGATGAAGGGGGACATGTGCGCGTGCACCCTCTGCTCGACTGGAACGAGATTGACATATGGAGATACATAAAAAAGGAGCACATACCTGTAAATCCCCTCTATTTCTCGAGAAATGGTTACAGGTACAGAAGCTTGGGCTGCACGCACTGCACAGTGCCTATAAAGTCAAACGCAAGCAGCCTCAATGATATAATAAAAGAACTGAGCACAACGAGCATAGAGGAACGATCTGGCAGAGAGCAGGACAAAGAGAAAGAGTATGTGATGCAGCGTTTGAGAAGTCTTGGATATATGTAGTGGGCAATATGCACGTATATAAGATAGTCCTGCTTGGAGACAAAGATCATGGAAAATCCACACTCATAGGCAATATGCTCATACTCACCAACAGCGTAAGCGGTGAAAGAATAAAAGAGGCAAAACGCATGAGCAAGGAGCTAGGCAGAGAATTCGAGCCGGGCTTCATTCTTGACAGCTTCTCGGAGGAGCGCGAAGAGGCGATGACAATAGACACCACAAGGATGCAGCTCGCCTACAAGAAAGCTGGATTTGAATTTATAGATGTACCGGGCCACGAAGAGCTGATAACAAACATGCTCACTGGCGCTTCTAATGCGAACACGGCTGTGCTAATAGTTTCTGCAAAGAAAGGCGAAGGAATAAGCATGCAGACAAAACGCCATCTACTTCTTGCAATGATGCTTGGCATAAACGGCGTAGTCGTCGCTGTTAACAAAATGGACTTGGCCGACTACAGCAAGGATGCCTTTGATAAGATAAAGAACGGAATTACAGCTTTAATAGATAACGCAGAGAAATCTCTAGGAAAGGTAAAGTTCGAGTTCGTTCCAATCTCTGCTTACAAAGGAGAAAACCTGATCAATCATTCAAGCAACATGAAATGGTACAAGGGCAAACCGCTTGCTGAAGTTTTGCGTGGATATGCGATAAATAAACGCAAAGAAAAAGACGAAGGCTTGCGAGTTGTTGTGCAGGGCAAAATGCCTGATGGCACACTTGCTTGCAAGGTGCTTGCTGGAGCGCTCTCTAAAGGAGCTGAAGTCATTTCAATGCCTGGCAGTATAAAATGCGTTGTAAACAAGATTGTAAAGGCAGGCAAGCCTGTATTACGGGCTTATCCTGGTTCATCACCAGCGTTGGAGCTTAGCAACGCAAATGGCATAGACAGAGGTAGCATAATTTCGTCACCTGATGATACGCCAAACGTAGGTAAAAAAATTGATGCGCTTGTTTTCTTCTCAGAAGTGCCTAAAAACGCATCTATAAGGCTGAATGGAGTCGAAACCAGGTGCGATATTGGTATATTAAAAGAGCTTGACATAACTGCAGGCACGCTCAAGGATGGCGAAGCAAGGCCTCTAGGCATATTCAAGGCAGAGATAAGCTGCGATAAAGCTGTCGTATTTGAAAAACAGAGTAAAGCCAGCGAACTTGGCAGATTCACGATTTATGATGGTGGAAAATTCGCGGGTTTAGGTATAGTCATTTGATCGCAATTTTTGATATCAATCTGTAGTACTTTTTAAGCATCGCCTTCTCTGTAAAAAGTTTGGCTATATTCCTTGAAGAAGCAATCGCCTGGTCCATGGCCGATTTGTGGTTTAGCATGTATGAGATTTTGTCAGCAAGATCAGCGCTGCTGAACGTCTTGAAAGAAATCAGCTTGCCTATACTTTGATCCTTCAAGTCATCTATATATGCACCTTTTGAAAGTATTATAGGCAAGCCGTGAGCGGCTGCTTCTATTATGGTTAGGTTGAAACCTTCCCATACAGAGGGCAGGACAAACAAATTTGATATGTTGTAGACGTGGTTAACATTTTCTTCGGAGATTTCTCCGGTAAATACGATTCTGTGGTCTTTTGATGCGAGTTTTATGTAATCTGTAACCGATTGGCCGCCGCCTACTAGAAGAAGTCGAAGATGCTTGCCCTTGAGGCGCATGAAGGCCTTTATCAATGTGCTAACATTCTTCTGCCTTTCGAGCATTCTTCCTAGATACAATATTACGAAATCTGAATCGCTGAGACCATAATGCTCTCTGAGCCTTTTTTCGGCTCTCGCGTCACGCTTCACATCCACATCAAGTCCGTTAGGTATATAGTAGACTTTATCCGTAAACTTCGAAATCTCCTTAAGCTGAGTCTTGTTCAAGGCGACGCATGCATCAAAATATCCGAAGAATTTTGACTTTATTGAGTTTATGCTCGCGCCAACGAGCCCAGTGCCCAAGGTAAGCGGCAGGTTACTTTTGCTGAAATATCCGGAAACGACGCTGCTTGAAATGCTTGCATGGTCTACGAATATTGTTTTAAAATCTAGGCTTTTCTTAACGCTTCTAAGCGTGGAAAAATCCCAGACAGAATTTGAAATTACAATATCCGGAGCAATGCTTCTAATCTTTTTTATAAGCGTTTCCCTGCTCATTCCTATATCGAGCATGTTTCTGCCCATCATGAAGAAATATCCCGAGCGCATGAGCCAGTTTTCAGACAGGCCCTTCTTCTTAACAGCGGGTCCCTGCCAGCTTCTGCTGCCCCTGTTCAGCATTATTGTGTCTTTTTTCTCTTTTAGGTATTCGGTTTCGTAACCTAAGTAGCTTGTCTTGAAATATCTTTTCAAGCCCTTATAAAGAACGCTTGCTATTCTAGCCTCTCCGCCAAAGGTATTAGTACGCGAACCGAAATCCATTATTAATACTTTTTGGTTCATGAAAAGAACCTGCGTACGCGTTTGACGTCAAACTTTCTCATTTTGCTTGCGTCTATGCCAGGAACGAAGCTTATGTTGGCTGGTATGCCGAAACTCTGCGCATAGACTTTCCGTGCGTACAGCTCGCTGACTGCGTTCTCCGAGCCATTCAAATAGCTGAATATGAACTTTTTTATGTTTGCAAGGGAGCAGTATCTCCCATCGCTTCCGTGCGTGCCAGTTTGATTTCGCGACACTACAGCAAAAGGCACTTTTATGACTTCGTCGTAAAGCACCGTACCGTGTCCGACAAAACCATGTTCATTAAGCGCTTGACCGTGATCGCTCGTAAAAATTATGAGTTGATTGTCGCCATATCTGTCAAGCAGATTTTTGGCTATTTCAACCGCATATTTGTATCCTTTGAGAGCGGCTTTCGAGTATAGTTTTCTCCATGCGGCTATTTTGCTTTGACTTGGTTTCTCTTTTAGGAAAGGCGTAGCCCAGTTGAAATCGGCATTCTTTTTGCCAACGTAAGGATCGTGGGCTTCCATTAAGTTTACAAAAATGAAATATGGCGTTTTGAAATGCGTTTCCTTTATTTTTCTTAATATGCGGTAGCCGCCTTTTTCTATGGGCCACCCATCTAAGACTTTGGCTTTTATTTTCTTAAGCGCGGCCACAGGCGTGTGCACGGCGGCGCTTGCCAGCGCTTCGAGCAGAAGCTCAGGCTCCTTGGCGAGTATACTGCTTGATATCCTTACCACATTGTTTCCGTATATGTTTCTATATTTTGCTATCAGGGGTTTAAGTTTGCTCGAAACCTCTACCACGCTGCCGAAGATGTCGGTAAAATAAGACTCTTCCGTAAAAGAGCCGAAATCCGTGAAGCCGTATACCGGATGCACATATGGATTTGCGGAAATCGCATACGTATGGAAACCCAACGCGTTTAGATCAGAGACAAACGTCGGCATCCTGAGCTTTATCCTGTCTATGTCCAAAGATTTTATTTTGCTTGTTTCATGCGCGCCGTGTTCGCTCGGATAAAGGCCTGTGAATATAGACGCGTGCGAAGGCAGCGTCCACGGCGATGGGGCTATGCAGTTCTTCAGGAATGTCGCATTGCCAAGAGAGCCGATCATGCCATATCTGCGCTCTAGTTTTTCGAATTCGTCAAGCCTAAGCGTGTCGATTACTATGAGAGCCAAGTTGCTCGCTTTCACTGGGTCACCTTCTCCACGAAATAATTGCCTATTGCCAGGTATTTTGCTCCTGTATTGAGAAGGGTCCATACAGCATCTTCCGGGCTCATCACTATCGGCTTTCCGTGCTTGTTGAAACTTGTGTTGAGTATTGCGCCTATCCCGGTTTCGTGCTTTATGTTTTCTATAAGCTTCCTGTAAAGCTTATTCTCTGCTCCGAGCACCTGCGGCCTTGTGGTGCCATCTATGTGAGACGCTGCGACAAGGTCGGCTCTGTGCTCCTTCCTGACATTGTAAGCAATTGTCATAAATTTTGTGCCTCTTGGATACGGATCAAGGAGTTCGGCTGCGTCTTCCTCAAGGATGGTGCTTGCAAAAGGCTGATAATACGGCCTGCGCTTTATTATGATGTTGGTTTCATCCCTGTTCTTTGGATCGCTTGCGAGCGCAAGAACGCTCCTGTTGCCAAGCGCCCTAGGCCCGTATTCCATCTTGCCCTGGAACCAGAGTAGGATCTTGTTCTCCTTTGCTATCTTTTCAGCTGCGTATTTCTCTATGTCCTTTACTTCTTCGTACTTGATCTTGTTTCCCGCTTTCTTCAATTCCCTTTCAATTGCTTCGTTTGTGTAAGAAGGCCCGAAGTAAATATTGTCAATCTGCTTATTGTTGAATTTTCCGTGCTCAAGAAAATCGACATAATATGCGGCGCCAAGGGCCAAGCCGCCGTCACCCATTTGCGGAAACACAAAGAAATTCTTTACTTCTGGCAGTTGGTTTATCAGCATGTTCACTATCACATTAGAGAAAAATCCGCCGGCAACCGCTATGTTCGCGATCTTCGTTTCTTTTATGTACTGCTTGACTATTTTCAAAACCTGGTTTTCAACGTGGCGCTGCACAGCATAGGCCAACGCTTCCCTGTTGTATTTCCAAAGAAGCTCATCCTTTATGTATTCAGCAAGCAAGTACTCGAATTTTTTGCCTGTGTTGCTTACCAGCTGCTTTTTCTTTTCGTCGTACCTTACAATATCTTCAAGCTCTTTTATCTCAGCCGGATACGAATAAGCTGCAAGGCTCATGAGCTTGCCTTCGTCTTCGCTGTATCGCAGGTCGCAGGCTATAGTTGCCGCGCCGTAAAGTATGCCTATGCTTGCGCTTGCTTTGAACTGATTTATGCGCTTAAGGTTGCCGTTTTCACCTATAGATATGCTTCCTGAGAGACCGTCGCCAGCTCCATCAAGCGTTATGACAAGCGCCTCCTTGAAGCCTGAGGAATAATACGCAGAAGCAGCATGCGCCATGTGATGGTCAACAAAGACTATCTTCTTGTTCAAGCCTACAGATTCAAGCCTCTTTCTAAGCTCATAGCCGCCAACATGCTCGCCTAGGTAACGCCACATTGATTTTGGCTTTTGGTCCTGCACAAGCTTAAATACAAGATTGGTTAGGCGCATTCGCCATACCGATGGCTTTTTTATCTCTTTGCGCCAAAGCTTCCTCCTTTTCACTTCTAAACCAGGAAATACTCGCGCAAAAAGTGCGCTGCCGCCTATCCATGGAATTGCGATCTTTTCAATTTCGTCATCGCCAAGCTCCTTAAGCAGATAATTTATCGAGTTTCTAGGGAAACCAACGTCATTCTTGAGCTTGGTAAAGCGCTCCTCGTTGACTGCGCCAACGACTCTGCCTTCTTTCACAATTCCAGCACCAGCGTCGTGCGCGTCATGTATTCCTATTATAGGCATGCGTCACACCGGTTTTCTATTAACCATGAGAATGCTAACCATAATGCAGGCTATAACTGTAATATTGAGTATAATGTATTTCGAAAGAGGATTTAATAAGTTATCTTTGCCTAAGTGATTTGGAGTGTATGGAGGGCTCTCTGGAAAAGTTCTACTCAGTGGTCAGTATAAACTATGACAAAGTATACAACATACTGACATTCGGACTTAGCAGGGTTTGGAGGCGCAAAATGCTCAACAAACTTGGCGCCAAAGGCAAAGCCATGGTGCTCGACCTTGCGACCGGAACAGGCGAAACCGCCATAGCGATAGCGAAACAGTATAAAAACTATAAAGTCATAGGCCTGGATTTCAACGCTAAAATGCTGAAGATAGCTAAAGAAAAAAGCAGGGGCTTGAAAAACATAAGGTACATAGAGGGCAACGCCGAGGAATATAGGAGCTTCGGCTCAAAATTCGACTACGTGACTTTGACGTTTTCTCTCGGTGAATTCGAAGATTTGAGGAGCGTAATCGAGAACACCTTCAATATATTGAAACCTGGAGGCAAAGTTTTGCTCATGGATATAAACGCTCACAGAAGCACGTTTATAAGAAGGCTCATAAACGCATACTACTATTTGAGGATAATGCCAATGTCTCAAGCTGAAATAAAGACCGAAATCGAAAGATACGTTCACAGCAGCTACTTTGAAGTGAATATGGAAAACATAGTAGCGCTTTTAAAGCAGGCGGGCTTTTCAAATATAGAAAAGGAGAGCATGGGCTTTGGCCTGGGCTTTATGATACTTGCGGAGAAGCCAGTTAGCTAGTAAATATTATGCTGGCGTAAGCCACTACCGAGGAATAGTCTTTGGTTTCGTCTCCGGAATTGCTGTACTTTAGCAATATTCCCTCTTTCGCCTTTTCTTCTATTGCAATTATTGTTGCGACTGTTATCGGGCCGTAGCCGCATGCCGTGTCGCCCGATTCCGCTATCGAAGCATTGAAGCCTATATAATCAAGCTTTTTCAGATGCTCTATTGCTGGAAGATCCTTTTTTTCGGCTATTTTTGCTGATTCGTAGTGGTTGAAATCGGAGCTTGCTATAACTGCAATGCGCCTCCCGAGAGCATTGCTTGCGTCTATAATTGCGTTGCTGAGCACCTTGCTTGCTTCAAGCGACTGATCGCCCATGCATATGAAGACGCATTTCGGCTCGTTTGCAACCATCTGCAAGAAAGGCAATTGCACCTCTATGGAATGCTCGTATTCGTGCGCTTCTTCATCTATTGTTATAAATTCGTGTTTTGCTATCTCGTTAGAAAGGGCATTGTCATTTTTGACTATGCCGAGCGGAGTTTCCCAGTCCATACTTGAAACGGCTATGGGCTTGCCGTATCCTGTGTGATTCGGACCTATTATTACGAAGGTGTCTATTCTCCTGTGCAAAAGTGCGGTTTTAAGAGCCTTGTAGGTGTATGCGGCTGTTTTTCCAGAATATATGTAGCCTGCATGCGGAGCCACAAAAGAAATTGCTTTGCTTGCATCAACTTGCAAAACAGCGTCATCGATGGCGCTGCTGATAAATTTCTTTATCCATGCTTTGTCATTTGGGTAGAAAGCACCAGCGACAGCAGGATGTCTGAACATTTTATCAATTTATGTTGGCAGCAAAAATTATTAAGCTTAGCCGAAAGAATTAGCTGATATTCTTATTCTACTGTGAAATCACTGCTTCTGCTTGCGTATTTGCCTCTTCATTCTTGCTTCTTTCCTTATCATTGCAAATCTGTCAACTATTTTTTCATAGTGATGCAGGAAAAATAACGCCACAAGCAAAACGGTTACAAGAATTACCTCCGCGGTGAGCGCTTCATCGAAGTAAAATAGGAATACCGATATTTTATTCCAGTAATGGTTGACCGCGATTAGCGTAGCTATCGTTACCATGTAGTCCAATGCCAGCGATCCGTACGCTAGCACCTCTATCCACTTCTTTATTCTCATTATCCTTAGTATGTTTTTCATTTCGGGCATGGCTACGCACTTGAAATATGCAACACTTTTTTCCTGAATAAATAGTTAAATCTATTCTACAGAAGCGAGAAATTCCACTATTATCCTGTTGAATTCTTCCGGATGCGAAAGGTAGCACGCATGGGAAGCGCCATCAATCACTTTGTATTCGGAATTCTTTGCGTTTTTCAGCAGTTTCGCACCGGCTTCTGGCGGCGAAATTTCGTCTTTGCTGCCCCAGATTCCAAGAATTTTGAAGTTGAATGTTTTTAGTACGCCTTGAGGCAAATACACTGGTCCGACAAGTATCATCGCTTTGATGGCGTTCGAATGCGATTTGGCAAAATTCACAGCATTTCTTGAGCTTGCACTAGAACCCAGCATGACGACGCTGGCGCTGGCTTTTTCTCTTATAAGGCTGTATAGAAGTTCGATGAAATCGCTATCATCAATCTTAAACCTGTTTCTGCTTTTAGGAAACCCAGGAACGTCTATGGCTATCACATTGTAACCAGCTGCGTTCATGGCCTTTACAAGTCCGACTTGCTCCCAAACTTTCGATTCAAAGCTATATCCGTGAAAGAGCACTGCGAACTTTCTGCAGTCGCATGGAGCATAATAGTATAGCAAATCAAAGCTGTCATGTTTGAAGTGTTTCTCTTCCATAGCAAACCATTATATGCGTTACAGATAGAGAAATTTGTGGCTGCGCTTAGTGCACGCCTGTTTTGTAGTATTGGATTACTTTGTAGAGAACTATTTTAAGCCATGGTGTGAATTTTTCACCGTCTTTTTGTATCTCTTTTTTGAGGTCATCTAGAGAGATCCACCGCCAGTCCATTACTTCGTCTGGATTCGGCGTTGCCTTGCCATCGTATGATCCGAATATCACATGATCGTATTCCCATTCGGTTAGCCCGTTGCCCACAGGAGTCTTGTATATGAAACTGAAAGCCTCTTTCATTTCGCAATCGAAACCCATTTCTTCCTTAAGCCTGCGGTGCGCCGCATCAAGCACAGATTCGTTTGGGAATGGGTGCGAGCAGCAGGTATTGCTCCACATGCCTGGCGTATGGTATTTTGACAAAGCGCGTCGCTGCAGCATTGTTTCGCCTTTGCTGTTGAGAACGAAAATAGAAATGGCTCTGTGCAGCTTTCCGCCATTCATATGGGCTTTTATCTTTTCCTCAGTACCGATCTGCTTGTCATTCTCGTCCACTAGCACAACAAGCTGGCTTCTGTTCTCCATGAGATTATTTTTACCGTTTTCTTTATATTCCTTTTCATAGGGCTCAACACTTTAGTAAACCATCCTCTGCTTTATATACAATTCAGGATATGCTATTCATGTTCCAGTACATAGGCAAGCATGTCCGTTGAAGCGAGAAGCTCCCACACTATGCTTGCCGCGACTTCAACATGGTTTTCACACTTATCTAGCTCCTTGCCCTCAATGCTGAATGTTCCCATGATCTATGCGTGCCTGCTTCCCTATGTATTAATCTGACTCCTACTACCTCGCAGATATCAGCCAGTTTATCTGAATGTCCTACTGCAGCCACATAAACCGCGAGTGCAGTTGCTCCCGCCAATCAAAGCTTTTTCCTATGATTTCTTATACGTGAAAAGCGCATAAAACTATACGTGTTTCCAGCTAACTTCAAGTTATGTGGAGGCACAGGGAATCGAACCCAGATCTGCACCTTGTAAAGGTGCCGTCCTTCCATTAGACGATGCCTCCTCGTTATAATTGTATTGGCTTTATTCTTATTCTTATTATTTATGCTGTTTTGCCCTTTCTGCGCAGAAATCGTTGAGCCTTGTGATTGCTTCACCAAGTACTTCTTTGCTTGGTAGGGCAACAATCCTTATGTGGTTTGGCGATCCGAAGCCAGAACCTCTGGCTATCTGCACGTATTTTTCCTTCAGGAAAGCGTCTGTAAATTCTTTGTCTTTTGTGAAGCCCAGCGGCTTTAAATCTATCCTCGAAAATATGTAAAATGCGCTGTTTGGCCTTACCGTTTCAAGGTATGGGTTTTCGTTTAGCAGGCGCATACTGAAGTTTACTCTGTCTTCTATGCTGCGCACAAGTTCTTTTATTGATTTGTCGTGCTCGCGCTCGTTGCTTATTGCCTCGGCAACAGCATACTGAGCCGGCGCGTTTACGGATATTCTAACAGAGGCGAAGTTTGAAAATTTCTCCTTGAGCGCATTTGATACAGCGTCGTTGCCCGGCACAATCATGTAGCCAATCCTGAAGCCTGTAGAAATGTAATCCTTTGAAGCGCCGTTGAGTATTACATAGGGCATGCCTTTCGCCACTTCGGCTATGCTGGTGAACTTCGCACCGTTGAATATTATTTCATCGTATATCTCGTCGCTCACTATGAGCATGCTGTTGTCGTTCGCTATGTCTGCAAGATCCTCCAGAACTTGCCTGCTAAGCACAGTGCCTGTAGGATTGTTCGGATTCGTTATGAGCATGTACTTCGGCTTCCTCTTTAGTTTTTTAAACGCTTCCTTTATGTGCTTTGAAAATGCATCTGTATCTATACTCCAGCCTGACTTTTCGTCGTAATCGTGCATATATGCGACTCCCTCAGAAAGCTCTATGAACGGCACGTAAAGCGGATAAAAGGGCCTGAAGATAACCGCTGGATCGCCAGGGTCTATTAGTGCAGCATTAAGTATGTAAAGGGCTTCTGATACGCCATATGTAACTATCACACCGCTCGGATCGAAATCTACGCCAAACTTTCTTTTGTACCTATTAGCAACTGCTTCCCTCAGTTCAGGTATGCCGGTCGTTTGTGTGTAATGCGTCTTATTTTCCTTTATGGCTTTTATGTAAGCTTCCTTTATGTATGAAGGCGTTTCGAAATATTCTGCCGGGTCGCCCCTGTTGAGATGTATGACTTTTGCACCTTTTCTTTCCAAATCAAAGGCCAATGCGTCGTCCTCTTCAAGCGCATTGGTAGCGAAACTGCTTCTCTTTGAAAAAAGCATTGAACCACAGTGCTATTTCTGCGAAAATCTATTTATCTTTATCTGAAAGCTCCGCTTCCTTTATTATGTAAACGCCTGAATTAGCGTGCCATTTTATCTCTGCGTTCTTTATTGTTATTTTCTTCTTGAAAAGCGGAGCATCAAGCACAAAGGTTTCGGCTTCGCCTCCCTCAAAGGCTGCATTAATGCCGAACTTACCGCTAAGGGCCTTTATTTTAGCTACCATTTCCGCATCTATCTTCTTCCCTAAAAATGATTCGGTGAGTCCTTCGGCTGAAACAGCCGTTATTATGGCTTCGAAGTTCTTTGCAACTTCCTCAAGCTCATCTATCTGATCCATGTGCCACAACGGGGCAACGTGCTCTATGCCTAGCTTTCTTGCTATGGCGTTTACCCTTGATGCCTGGTATTCGCTGGCTATCGCTCCAGTGATTATCCTTCCGGCGCCACTTTTTCTGATTGCAGCTTCAAGGTCCTCCAGCTCTTCCTCCTTGTTGCCGCTTGTCCCAGCGAAGAATTGCCTTATGCCCATCGCTTCTGCCTGCAGCTTAGTGAATTCAAGATTTGGAAAGTGGAACATGTAACTTTCGGGGTTGCGCGGCACAATCGTTATGAGCAGGTCTACCTTTATGCCTAATGAAAAAGCCTTGTGGATTGCAAGTGTTGAATCCTTTCCGCCGCTAAACAGCGCAGCATTTATCATATAATCGCCTATGAGGTATTTGCCTTTGCATTGCTTGATTTGCATATGTTCCTAAGAACGCACCTGTAGCATTCCTTCTTGCGCGCCTTGCACGTATCCCTGCCGAGCGCTATGAATAGGTTTGATGTAACATGCCAATACCTTTTTGGGATTCTTCTCATTAGGTCCTTCTCGATTATTTTTGGATCGTGGCTTCTTGTCAGCTTCAGTCTGTTCGCAACCGTTATGCAGTGCGTGTCTATCGCGATGCCTTCTGTTATGCCGTATCCCTCGTTAAGTATGACGTTCGCGACCTTTCTGCCGACGCCAGGCAGCGTCATCAGTTCCCGCATAGTTTTTGGCACTTTGCCTCCAAAATCCCTTATCATTATTCTGGCCGCATTTCTAAGATTGCGCGCTTTGGTCCTGTAGTAATTGAGGCCGCTCAGCCTTTTTTCCAAAACGCTCAAGCTAGCGTTGGCATAAGCTTCGATCGTTGGGAAATCCTCAAACAGACCTTTTGTCACTTTGTTAACCTGCTTGTCAGTGCATTGCGGCGAGAGCAGCGTCGCGACAAAAAGCTCGAGCAAGTTCGCATGCCTGAGCGCGGTATGCTGCACGCCGTACTTGCCTGCAAGCTTCACCATGACTTCGGTTTCGTAGCTTCCCATATGGAGTTTTCCTCTTAAACTAATGCTTGTTGCGCTTCTATTAGCGAGCAACCTAGCATATTGCAGCAAAAACTTATATATTTCTGCGCCAGTTTTCAGCTTGTACCGTAGAGCCCCTTTTGCTTGCAGGCCTTCTAAGCATAAAACTTATATCCTTAATCTATCATAGTTATCTGTGAAATTTATGGCGGCTGATGAATTTTCGACTTTTGAAGACGCTGTTTTTAAGGAACTGAGCGAAAAGCTCAGCAGATATCCAGAAAGGGAAAGCAGGGAAAACTACATCAGAAGCGTGGCTAAAGCCATAATGCCTGATGCTCCTGCCGATTATGTTGACAAGGTTGTAAGCGACTGCGAGACTTTCGGCCCGATAGACAAGTACTTGAACGATCCAAATGTTGAAGACATAATGATAAACAACACAGCAAACATATTTGTGTATTATTCATCAGCGGGACAGACAAAGACCGCAGACCGCATAGCCAACAGAGACGAACTCGACAGGCTTGTGAATAAGCTCAAGATGTACGCCACCACCGCCGCAACCAACGAAAAGATATTTGACGTGCATCTGCCGAACGGCTCAAGGGTAAACATAGTAGACTCGCCAATAGGTGCCGATATAACCATAAGAAATTTCAAGGGCATCGCCATGAGCATAATCGACCTGATAAATGCGGGCGAGATGAGCTACAACATGGCAGCGAGGCTATGGCTTTACACAGAGGGGCTGAAAGTGAGGCCCGCAAACCTTCTGATTGGGGGCATGCCCGCAAGCGGCAAGACGACGCTGCTAAACGCGATGTTCAGCTTCTTCAGACCAGAAGCGAGAGTTGTAGTGATAGAGGAAACCTACGAGCTTCATACCGAAACGCAGGATAACTGCGTCAGGCTCGAAACGAGTCCCGACATGAGCATGGAGGATCTTGTGAAGAATGCCCTTAGAATGAGGCCTGATATGATTATCATAGGCGAAGTGAGAGGCAGGGAAGCCGTAGACATGATGACAGCTATGAACATAGGTAAGATCGCTATGGGCACCATACACGCGAGCACAAGCAGGGATGTGATAACAAGGCTGCAGCATACGCCAATGAATGTGGAGATGGACATAATACCGCTGATTGACGCGATAATAATTGTTTCGCAGGTTCCTGAAAATGGCAAGCTTATCAGGAAGATAACAAACGTCGCTGAAATATCTGGAATAGAAACCCAGGTTCTGCTTTCTGACCTATACACGTACGATTACAAGCAGCACAAGGGCTCTCCGATTCTGCCGAGCGTCACATACAGAGATACACTCGCCAAACTGACTGGATATCCACCTGCAGAGATTATAAACGAGGAGAATAGGCGCGCAAGGATTCTTGAAAAGCTGAACAACATGGGCGTGCGCGGTTTAAAGGAGATAAACGAATTCTGCAAGGAGTATTACGACGATCCTGCTAAGGCCCTCGCTAAGATAGGGCTTGAGGATCTAGGCACGCTGCCGTGGTAGCTAAGGCATGAATTCCTTGTTCTTTATCTTTTCCTTTATGTAGTCGTCAACGAAGGTAAGCCTAGGGGCCTGCAGCGCATCCTGCTCGAGCTTTATCTTAGTCTTTATCATTGTCTGCAGCTCTGAGCGCCATTCTTCGTACTGCTTTATCCACTCGTAGTTCAGCATCTCCAGCGCTCGTCTTGTGTCCATTTCCGTAGCCTTTATAGTGAGCTTCTTCAGGAAATCGTACCTTTGCAGATCGGAAATTGTTACGCCTATGAACTTTGCTTCGGGAGTTGCGATGTTCTTTGCTATGTAAGCAAGGTTTATGCTTCCTGTCTTTATTGTCCAGTATATGTACCAGCCCCATGAATCAGAGTCTGTAAAGACGTATATTGGCATGCCCATGTCAGCAAGCTTCCTTATGAGGCGCCTTGCGCCTCTTGAGGCTTGCCCCTGCGGCGTTATAAGTATGGCGTTTTCCTTTTTCCAGAAACCGTCTTCATTGAGTCTCTGCCAGAGCGCGTCCTTTTCCACAACAAGCACGTATTTGGCCTTTGCGTCGACAAACTCTATCTCGTTGTCGACATCGCTCGGTATGGCCCAGCCGCTCCTGCCCTGCTTGCTGCAGTCTATCTCTACCTTGCCTTCGCCGAAGTGGTCTATCACTTTTATGTTCCCGGCAAGCACACCTTTCCTGTTCGCGTTGAGGTTGAGGTCTTCCCTCTTCACATCGAGCGCGGCTTCTATGTCCTCTATGAGCGGGTTCGACTCGCTCTGCTCATTGAACATGTTTTCTTCTATGTCCTCCCCAAGGGAGAATTTGAGCTGGTAGAAAAGGCCCCTTATTGTTGTGTGCAGGTTCTCGTTTATGAATTTGTGGCACCTCGAGGCCACTGCCATAGTCTGCATGAACTTTTTGGCCTGCGCCACGTTAACGAAGGTTCTCTCCTCTTTGCCGCCCTTGAGGCGAAGGTAGCCATCATCTTTGTCGTATATTATATTGGACCTTGTCCTGGCTAGCGTTACGAAGCTCGGGTTTCTTCCGGCTTTTATGTCGGTAAGTATTTTGCTGCCGAGCGCTTCAAGCTTTGCTTTGGGGGTATTGCTTTCCATTCTTGTCACTGCTCACTATGAGCGGAGCCCTTTCGGCGTAATCCGTTGTTATGTATCTTCTGAGCTCCCTTATCATTGCGTCCCTTCTAGCGCTTTTCTTTATCGAATGCTCTATGACGTCTGCTATGTTCTTAACAGGCACTATCTTGATCTTCTTAAGCTTGTCCTTTGAGATGTAAATGTCCGCAAGGTTGCTCTTGGGCACTATCACTGTCTTGAGGCCCGCATCTATCGCGGCCTCGACCTTGCTCGTTATGCCGCCTACGGGCAGGACGTCGCCACGCACTGAGAGAGAGCCTGTCATCGCTACGGACTGGTCAACTGGCATGCCTTCCATAGCGGAAATGACGCTTACCGCTACCGAAACGCTCGCACTGTCGCCCTCAACGCCCTCGTATGTTTGAATGAACTGCACGTGTATGTCGTAGCTCGCTATGTCCCTGTCCATGTGGCGCTTTATTATTGCGCTTATGTTCTTTACAGCTTCCTGGGCTATCTTGCCGAGCTTGCCTGTGGCTATGAGCTTGCCCTCTGCTCTCGAGCTTGCCTGCGTAACCTCTGAAACGATAGGCACTATAACGCCGGCCGAAAGCTGCGACGTACCTATTATTGCGAGGCCGTTAACCCTGCCTATGGAAAAGCCTTTTGTTGAAAAGACGTTGTAGCTCTTCCTGTATTCGAGGGCCTGATCTACGAACTGCGCCTCTATGGGCCTTGCAAATTTCTTTGCCTCTAAGACATCATCTTTTGTCACGACCTTCTTGCCTTTGCTAAGGGCTATATCGCCTGAAGCCCTTACAAGGCCGCCGAGGTCTCTAAGCACAAGCGTGAGCCTACCTTTTCTGTCGCTTCTCCTGCGAGCCTCGTTGAGTATCTCCATGCACGCATCATAATCAAAAGGAGGTATCTTCCCATCCTTCTTTATTTCCTGGGCTATGAACTGAACAAGCAATTCCCTATTTCTCTCGGTATCTGGCATCGACGAATCCATGTAGACTTCGTAGCCGTACCCTCTTATCCTTGATCTAAGCGCCGGATGCATCTTCTGTATGTCCTGGATGTTGCCGGCTGCCACTAGTATGAAATCCGACGGCACAGGATCGGTCCTTACCATAGACCCTGAGCTTAGCTCGCTCTGACCCGTTATAGGATACTTTTTCTCCTGCATTGCCGTAAGCAGTTCCTGCTGCCATTTCAGATCAAGGCTAGCGATTTCGTCTATGAAGAGCACACCGTGGTTGGCTCTATGGATTGCCCCAGCTTCAACGCGCAGATGCGCTGGGGTTCCGAGGCCGCCTGACTGCAACGGGTCGTGTTTCACGTCGCCAAATATGGCGCCAGCTCTTGATCCTGTTGCATCGATGAATGGAGCGTGTGTAAGTCCAGTATTGTCAACTATAAGCTTAGGTATGTTAGATTCGAATACGCCTGGGAGAAGCCCCACGCCGCGTCTTGTGACGCCGCTTGTGAACATCAGTATTCCACCGAAGAATAGTATGCCAAGTATCAGTGCTGCTATTACCACTATCTCATAGCCGTGAAAGATGCCAACAATCGAGAGGCCGAAAAGAATTATCACAAGGAAGATTATTATAGAAAGCATAGGGGATGAACCGTGGTCCAAATCTGTTCTATTTCTCAGCCTTTCTCTCTGGACTATCTGCCTGCCCTGACCGTCGCCTAGCGGTTTTCCCGGCTCAGGCGGATTAGGATAAGTCTTGACGGTCTTTATTATCGGATTGTTTTCGTCGTTCGGATTCTTGTAGGCAAGCGCGTCCTCAAGGTCTGTAGCAGGAAGCAAATCTGCCATAGCCTGCGCGAGCATTGTCTTGCCTATGCCAGGCTCTCCTATGAGCAGAACGTGCCTGTGCTGCTTCGCGGCTTTCTTGACTATGTCTACTGCGTTATTCTGCCCTATGACCTGGTCTATGAGCCTTTCTGGTATTTTTATGTCGTTTGTTGTCTTGAACTTTTTCATAGGAAATTACCGATTATTTATTCTATTATACAGCTGCAGACTTAAAAGCGTTATGCTATCAGCCGAGCCAGAACCACGGCAGAACATTCGCGAGAAGGGCCAAGATTATCACTATCGCGAGCAGATTCAGCGCGCGCTTGCCTATGTTGAGCTGGTATATGCGCCAGCCATCAAAGCCAGGTATCGGCAAAAGATTTACGACGCCGACAAGGAAATTTAGCAGGAACGAGAGCGCAAAGATCATGTAAAGGAAGTTGGCCGCGCCAGAAAGTATGCCTGATTTTGGCACGCTCTCCTGCGTCACGTAAACACCTATCTTGCCCGTTTCGTTAGTAGCGAATTTGTACGAGCCCTTGTTTGTCTGCACCAGAATTGTCGAATATGGGGTGTCGTTCTTAGCGGCAACAACGAAGCTTGTTAGATTCTTGATTGGATAGCCGTTCCAAGCAAGTATTGTAGAGCCTGGGGCGATGACGCCGTTTGCGGGATAACCAGGCATTGTCGCTTCGACAACAACGTGGTATGTCATGAAATCCGGCAGCACGAAAACCACAAACAGCATCATAAGCGCGAAGAATATCACAGAAGCAAGAATGTTCGACGAGATCCCGGCAACTAGTATTCTGATTTGCTTCATCTTAGGAAGCCTTCTTATTTCCTTTTCGTCAGGTTCTACATAAGCTCCTATGGGTATTATGCCGAATATCGCTATGCCTATCGATTTAAGCTTCACTTTTGCTTGCCTTGCGAGTACTCCGTGGGAAAATTCGTGCACGACGAGCAATATGAACAGGGATATTATGCCCGCGAACAGCGGTATTGTTATGCCTGGTATTATAGGAGCTATCCCTGGAACTTGCGAGCTGAGTATAGCAGTGTTTGGATGGGAAGCCGCGGCCGAAGAAACGAAAGCCGCAATTCCGTATATTATGCTGGCTGCGTTTTCAAGCACGACAAGAAATGTGAATGTGGCAAAGCCGCCGATTACTGTAACTGCGTATATCGCATATGACAAATAACTTATGCCGTGAGCTTGCGACGAAGCAGCGGCTTCGCCCGCAACCCTGCCTGTAATCTGAGGCAGATTTATGAACTGCAACGAGTAATAAAGATTTGGCATTACCAGGAATAGCAGCACAGCAAGGGTCGCTATGCCGAAAAGCAACATCCTCTTGCCGTGATGCCTTTTTTTCATGATAGGGTATGCGAATGCGCCAAGGCTGACCACGAGCCCCCAATCTGCAAGAGCGCCCCAGAAGGCCTTGCGCCTTTTAGAAATGTCATCTATGAAATTTATGCCGCGCTTACTGCCTAGCATGTAAACGCCATAGCCGCCTTTGAAGCCGTTGAGTAGCATTATGACCTCGCCGCAAAAGAGGAGGGCAAAGAGCGCGGCAGCCCATTTTGTGAGGATGCCCACACTGCTGATATACATTGCGTATATGAAAAACACAGTAATCAAAGCGGCAGCAAAGCTCAACGGCAGCGCGTATTTTTTCGCCTTTGAAATGTCCATCGCACTTCGCATAGCATATTCTACCAGCAAAAATATATAATATTAGAAGTAGCATAAGATATAGTTGGTTGCATGGAGAGCTGCGAGATATGTGGCACTGAGACCGACGAGATATACGTGATAGAGATAGAGGGTGCGGAGATGCGCGTGTGCGGAGAATGCGCTAAAGGCCAGAAGATTATTTCTGCTCCTACGAAAAGCGCGCCCAAGCAGCAGCATGCGTCAGCCAAAGCAGCTACCGCAGAGACGCCAAAGGAATTGATAGAGCATTACGGCGAAGCGCTGCGCAAGGCCAGGAACGAAATGGGCATTCCGCTCAACGTGCTTGCCGAAAGGATAAGCGAAAAGGAGAGCACTCTGCTCAGGGTGGAAGAAGAGAAGATGCTGCCCAGCGTAGAGCTCACCAAAAAGCTTGAAAAGGAGCTCGGCATAAAGCTTACTGCGGAAAGCGAGCAGGGCAACGAGCATGTAAGCGGCTGGCGCAGCCAGCCAGTGACGCTCGGCGACGCAGCAATCAGGAAAGAAAGGCACGACAAAGGTAATTGATTGGCCGTAGCTATAGGCTCTCTTGTGGCTGAGGTCAAGGAGAGCATAGAGCTTTCTGAGCTTAGCGGCAGAAGGCTTGCTATAGATGCGTACAACACCATATACCAATTCCTTTCTATAATAAGGCAGCCTGACGGCACGCCGCTCCTCGACTCTAAAGGCATGGTCACAAGCCACCTGAGCGGTCTTTTTTACAGAACTATAAACCTGATAGAGCAGGGCATTTCGCCGATCTTTGTCTTTGACGGCATACCTCCTGCGCTCAAGAAAAGGACCATAGAGGCGAGGATGAACAGGCGCAATGAAGCGTATGAAGAATGGCAGGAAGCCAAGGAAAAGGGCCTTACCGAAGAAGCAAGAATGCACGCAATGGCAAGCAGCAGGATAAACAAGCAGATTGTAGACAGCGCAAAGGAGCTTCTTAAGCTCATGGGAGTAGCGTACATACAGGCTCCCGCTGAAGGCGAGGCGCAGGCGGCATATATGGTTAGGAACGGGCTTGCGTACGCCGTAGCAAGCCAGGATTACGACACGCTGCTTTTCGATTCCAGATATGTGGTAAGGAACATAGCGATAACCGGCAGGAGGAAACTGCCAAAGAAAAATGTTTATGTAGACGTCGTGCCTGAATTCATAGACCTTGAAAAATTTCTTAAACATTTTTCAATAAGCATAGATAAGCTTATATGGCTCGGCATGCTCGTCGGAACCGATTTTAATGAGGGCGTAAAGGGGGTAGGTCCCAAGACTGCGCTCAAGCTAGTCAAAGAGCACGAAAGCATCGACAGCCTAGTCAAGTATGTTGACAAAAAGTACGGCTCTGACTTGGCCGGAAGCGCGGCCGAGGTAATCAAGATATTCAAGGAGCCAGAGGTCGTTGCAATAACAAGGAATGAGCTTGATGCGCGCATGAGGGAAAACCAGCCGGACAAGGACGCAATTGTCAGGTTTATGTGCGACCTCCACGGCTTCTCTGCCGAGAGGATAACGAAATTCGCAGACAAACTAGCAACGATAAGGAGGAATGAGAAGCAGAAGGGCATATCAGACTGGTTAGGCTAGCTCCTCAAATTCTTCAGGATTGTCTTCAGTATTATGTAGCCATCCCTGAATGTCCTGAGATTGCCGTTTCCGTGGGCGCGCCTTTTCTCGAAGCTCGGTATTTCTATGATGTTGAGCCCTTTCTTTATCGCCTTTATGCTTATCTCTGTTTCTATTCCGAAACCAGGCTCCTTCAGATCAAGCTTCTGCATGACACCTCTCCTGAAGCTTCTGTAGCCGTAGCACATATCAGTATAGTTGGCGTGGAAAAGGGCGTTGACCAAGCCGACGAAGAACTTGTTGCCGAGCTTCCTTATTAGGGGCATGTCCTCTGTGCCGCCACCTA
>JAVZVY010000003.1:0-42036 GCA_038878295.1 Candidatus Micrarchaeaceae archaeon
CAAGTATGACGCTGCTGCCCTTCTTTTTCATAGCTACAGCATCCTCATTTGTGAATGCAATGGCGCCTGTGGCTGCGCCTGGCGAAGCCGGAAGGCCCTTAGCTATCGGTTTTGCAGTTTCTTTTGGATCTATTTGCTTATGGAATAGGCTTTCCAGCTGCTCCGGCTCTATTCTGCTTATCGCTTCCTCTTTAGTTATGAGGCGCTCTTCAACCATGTCTGTTGCTATCTTCACTGCAGCAGCAGGCGTGCGCTTCCCGCTTCTGGTTTGCAATAGGTAAAACCTGCCGCTTTCTATAGTAAATTCTATGTCCTGCATGTCCTTGAAATGTTTCTCGAGAACATCGGCCGTTTTCAGCAGTTCCTTGTAAACTTCTGGCAAGCGTACGGCAAGATCATCTGCAGGCATAGGCGTTCTTATTCCAGCGACTACATCTTCGCCCTGCGCGAGCATCAGAACCTCAGCATAGAGCTTCTTTTCGCCTGTTGATGGATCCCTGGTGAATGCGACTCCAGTACCAGAATTGCTGTCAAGATTTCCGTAAACCATGCTTACTACATTCACCGCGGTGCCGAGCGAATCAGGTATGTTGTATATTTTTCTGTATTCTATGGCGCGCTTGTTCCACCACGATTCGAAGACTGCGCCTATCGCCATGAAAAGCTGTTTTTCTACGTTTTCCGGTATTTCCGAACCTGTGTTCTTCTTCACTATCGCTTTGTATCTTTCCACAACGCGTTTCCACGAGTCGCCATCCAGTTCTGCATCTGATTTTGCCCCTGCCCGTTTCTTTATTTCGTCAAGCGCTTCATCAAATTCCTTCTTGTCGAGCTTGAGTACTATAGTGCTGAAAAGCTGGATAAAACGCCTGTAGGTATCGTAGGCGAACTTGCTGCTTGTGCGTTTTGCAATTGCTTCCGCAATCCTGTCGTTCATGCCCAGGTTGAGCACAGTATCCATCATGCCAGGCATAGAGAACGGTGCGCCAGATCTCACAGACACGAGCAGAGGATTTTCGGCGCTGCCGAATTTTTTGCCGGTTTCGCGCTCAAGCTGCCCCATCTTCGCGAGTATCTTTTTCTTTATGCTAGGCCAGAGCCTCTTCTCTTTGAAGAATTTGTTGCACATTTTTGTAGTTATGACAAAGCCTTTAGGCACATTGAGCCCTATGCCGGTCATCTCTACAAGACCATAACCTTTGCCTCCAAGTTCGTATTTTGTGAGTTTAAGCTTTGCTGCTTCTTCGAAAGTATAGACTTCGTCCATTTTGCCACCACTGCTACAAAACAATCAGCGATCTAACATCATATTTTGAGAGCTTTTCCCTCCCGGAAAGGTCCTTAAGTTCTATCACGAAAGCGAAGCCTGAAACTTTTCCTCCGATAGACTCGACAAGGCGAGCTGCCGCATTGCTTGTGCCACCTGTAGCAAGCAAATCATCAACTATAAGTACTTTGCTGCCCTTCTCTATTGCGTCACTGTGCATCTCTATTGTTTCTTCGCCATACTCGAGCTTGTAAGAAGTCTGAACCTTAGTGTAGGGAAGTTTGCCCTTCTTTCTAATTGGCACAAAGCCAACGTTCAATCTTTCGGCAAGTGCTGCGCCTATTATGAAGCCTCTCGACTCTATGCCGGCTATGTAGTCTATTTTCTTGTCGGACACCATTTCAAGCATGCTTTCTATGCAGAGCGAGAAGGCTTTCCCATCTTTCAAAAGAGGGGTTATGTCCCTAAAGAGAATGCCCTGTTTCGGGAAGTCAGGAATGTCGCGTATCTTGCTTTTCAAGTATTCTATGCTGCTTTCTTTTTGCCTTAAATCCATGATAGGGAATTCTGATTTCAGATTTATACCTCTTTCGCTGGTTTTGCATATGTGACATTTATGCACTGTTTTATTAATTTTTCATAATATTATACAGAATATGGAGCAGCTTTATGAGATCCTCAACGACATACAGAATATGAAAATTCAGGGGGCTGAGGAAGTCGCTATAGCAGCAATACACGCTTGGGAAAGCGCTGATGACAAAGCTCTTGCCGAAAGGCTGCTTGCAAAGGCGAGGCCGACTGAGCCAATGCTAAGGAACGTCCTTATGTACCTCCACAAATTCAACAATGCAAAGAAAATCCTCAAGATTTTGAACGATGGCAACAAAAAAATTGTAGAGTATGGAAGCCGGGAGCTTTCCAGGAAAAATATTATTTACACACATTGCCACTCATTCACTGTCGAGAGCATACTGAAGAAGGTATTTGAAAAAAACAAGAAGCTTGTTGTGAATGTTACTGAAACAAGACCTCACTTTCAGGGGCGCATAACCGCAACCAACCTTGCAATGGCCGGAATCAAGGTCAATATGTTTGTTGATTCTGCTGCGCAACAGGCAATAAAGGATGCCGACGCGATGATAATAGGAGCCGACGCAATAACCGCATACGGAACGATAATCAATAAGATAGGTAGCGATCTCTTTGCTAGAATAGCATTCGAAGAGGGCGTCCCGGTTTATGTCGCTACGCATAGCCTAAAGTACGATCCTAAGACCAGGTTCGGTTACGTAGAGAAGATAGAAAAAAGGTCAGCGGATGAGGTTTGGCCAGCAAAAATCCGCAATGTGAATATAATTAATTATATATTCGACGAGGTTTCAAGCGAGTATATAGAAGCTGCGATAACTGAGTTGGGTTTGATAAAGCCAGATGCGATTGTTGAAATGATTAAATCTAAATATAATTGGTTATAGTATGGAAGATCCATACAAGGATTTTATAGATTTGAAGTATAAACCTGCAGAGAATGACTTGGTTGCTCTCTTCAGGGTAGAGCCAGCAAAAGGCATAACAATGAAGGATGCGATAGGCAGAATCGCAAGCGAGAGCAGCAATGGCACGTGGTCCGAGCTTACAACTCTGAAGGAGCACATAAAGAAAATAAGGGCGAGGGCCTTCTCAATAGAGGGCAATTATGTGAAGGTTGCATATCCTATAGAACTTTTTGAAATGGGGAGCATACCTCAGCTAATGAGCGCCATTGCTGGCAACATATTCGGCATGAAGGCACTCAAGAACCTCAGACTTGAGGATATTTATCTGCCATACGATTACATAAAATACTTCAAAGGTCCGGGCTTCGGCCTTCCAGGAGTGTTCGACAAAATATTCAAAATGAAGAAGAGAAGGCCGCTGCTTGCACATGTGCCTAAACCCAAGGTTGGCATGACCACGGAGGAGCATGCAGAAGTTGCAAAAGAGGCTTGGCTCGGCGGCGTCGATTTGCTTAAGGACGACGAAAACCTTACAAGCCAGAGCTTCAACAGCTTTGACGATAGAATGAAGCTCATGTTCCGCTACAGAGACTATGCAGAGCGCGAGACAGGCGAGAAGAAAAGCTATCTTGCTAACATAACTGCCGAAACAAACGAGATGCTTAGGAGGGCGTGGCTTGTCAAGGAGCTTGGCGGCGAATACGTAATGGTAGATATACTCACTGCGGGCTGGGCGGCTGTGCAAACTGTGAGGCAGCGCTGCGAAGAGCTTGGGCTCGCTTTGCACGCGCACAGAGCTTTCCATGCGGCATTTACAAGAAACCCTAAGCATGGAATGAGCATGCTTGTAGTGGCAAAGCTCGCGAGGCTTATAGGCGTGGACCAGATCCACATCGGCACTGTAGTTGGCAAGATGGAAGGCTCACTCAGAGAAGTGGTTGACCTCGACAATGAGATGACACTCAAGAAAGTAAAGCCTATGAAGGACGTGCTCAGCGAGGATTGGTATAACATCAAGCCTGTTGTGCCTGTAACTTCGGGTGGATTGCACCCAGGACTCGTTCCTGATGTGATGAAAGTTCTCGGCAACGAAATTGTAATACAGGCTGGAGGCGGCATTGACGGCCATCCTGACGGAGTCAAAGCCGGTGCAATTGCGATGAGGCAGGCCATAGAAGCGACTATGGGAGGCGTCGCATTGGATGAGTATGCAAAAGAGCATCGAGAGCTTGCTGCCGCGCTTAAATACTGGGGATACAGGAAAACCAGGTAATGCCGTGATACTTGAAGCAAAAATGCTAGATTTGGAAACCGGCGCAAATGTTGCGCTTGTTAACGAGACTGACGCTCAATTTTTGGGCATACATGCAGGCGACAGGATAGCCCTTAGGTACGATTCGAAAGAAACGGTTGCTATAGCCAACACCACAACAATCGTAAAGAAAGGCTCGCTCGGCATTACAAAGGACGTAAGAGGCATTTTGAACGCAAGAAACCTAAGCAAAATTGACGTCGAACTAGCGCCGCTGCCAAAGTCTGTCGTCGCCATAAAGGACAAAATCAACGGCAAGAAACTTGAATATGCTGAGCTTTACGAGATAGTGAAGGACGCGATCAGCAAAGACCTAACTAAAGAGGAGCTTGCGGCATTTGTTGTTGCTCTGCATTCGTATGGCCTAGACTTCGAAGAAGCGGTAAACATGTCAATGGCCATGGTAAAGACTGGAGACGTTCTCGATCTGGGCAAAAAGAGAGTGTATGACAAACATTCGATAGGCGGTGTGCCTGGCGACAAAACAACGCTGCTTGTAGTGCCAATAATAGCTGCGGCAGGACTTACCATACCTAAGACCTCGTCAAGAGCCATAACTTCTGCGGCAGGCACTGCAGACAGGGCTGAGGCGCTAATGCCTGTAGGCTTAAGCATAAGCGAGATGAAGAGGGTCGTCGAAAGAGCTAACGGTTGCATTGTTTGGGGCGGCGCGATGCACCTTGCGCCTGCTGATGACATCTTCATAAAAGCAGAGTATGAATTCTCAATAGATCCGCTACTCTTTCCTTCGATAATTTCCAAGAAGAAATCCGTAGGCTCTACCGACGTCGTCATAGACGTGCCAGTAGGCCAGACGGTGAAAGTAAAGAATAATGCAGAGGCCGAAGATTTGGTAAGAAACTTTATGAAGCTCGGGGATAGGCTCGATATGCGCATACGCGGCGCAATAACCTTCGGCGAGCAGCCAATAGGCTATGCTATTGGCGCAAATGCTGAAGCCGCGGAGGCGCTCCGCACAATAAGCAAGCCAGAAAACGCAAAAGACCTTGCAGACAAAGCCGCATCCGTAGCAGGAATTCTGCTGGAAATGGCTGGAAAGGAGAATGGGAAAGAACTTGCCATGCGCATGCTTAGAAGCGGCAGAGCTGAGAAGAAACTGCGCGAGATAATAGAGCTGCAGGGCGGCGATGCAAAGATAAAGCCAGAAGAGCTGCCAATCGGCGAATTGAGCACAACCATAAATGCCGATAGAAACGGCAAACTGATGTTTATAGACAATTTTGCTGTAGCCAATGCAGTGAGGAGCGGAGGCGCCCCGACGAACAAAAAAGCCGCATTGATACTACACAAGAAGCTGGGCGACAGCGTAAAGAAGGGCGAGCCGTTGCTTACGATATACGCTGATAGATCCACAGCATTGAACTCTATGGAAGACTATTTATTAAAAAACAACAGCGTAATAGTTGCGAGCGGAAGCAGCATGCTCATAGAGAAGATAAAGGAAGAGAGGGCGGCGCGCAAGAGGTTCATACTGGAGAGATGACGCTTTTGTGATTTGATGGCAAAATATCTGCTTATAATATTGGATGGAGCTGCAGATAGGGGCAACCCAGATCTTAACGGCATGACGCCGCTTGAAGCCGCGCAAATGCCAAATCTCAATTTTCTAGCTAAAAATTCCTTCGAGGGCATGATGTACCCGATTGCAAAAGGCATAGCGCCAGAATCTGATGCCGCTGTTTTTTCCATACTTGGATACGACATTGAAAAGGAGTATACGGGCAGAGGTCCGCTAGAAGCGTATGGCTCTGGGCTTGCTGTGACTGACAACACGCTCGCATTGAGATGCAACTTCGCTACGATAAATAGCAAAAGAGAGATTGTTGACAGGAGGGCAGGAAGAAATATAACGAGGAAGGAGGCTAAGGAGCTCGAGGCAGAAATAAACAAGATAAGAATAGGCGGAACAAAAATAGTATTCAAAGCTACTGTAGGACACCGCGGTGCGCTGACTATCGAAGGATTGGATTTCAGGCTGAGCCCGAATATATCAAATGCCGACATAGGCTACAAAAGAACTGGTAAGATTTCCATAGCAGCAGGGAGCGCTACTAAAAAACTTCCCAGAGTAAAACCGCTTGACACTAGCGTTGAAAGCAGAAAAACTGCAAACATCGTGAACGAATTCGTAGACAAGTGCATAGGCGTTCTAAAGAATGCTAGCGTAAACAAGATCAGACGAATGAAGGGACTGCCTGAAGCCAATGCCCTGCTGTTGAGAGACGCAGGAATGGGCTTGCCAAAAGTTGTAAAATTCGATGAGAAATACGGCTTAAGATCGGCATTTGTTACAGAGATGCCTGTAGAAAGGGGCATAGCGAAAGTTCTCGGAATGCGTGAATTGCGCGCAAAAGGAAGATGGCACGACTATTCGCAGATCGTCCCGATAATTAGGTCAGGATTCAAGAATTACAATTTCATATACGTGCACATAAAAGGCCCTGACGAGCCAGGTCATGACGGTGACGCAATCAGAAAAAAGGATGTGCTTGAAAAGATAGACAGGGAATTCTTCGGCACTCTGGCAAAGGCCGGTATAAACGCTACAGTATGCGTTACGTCTGATCATTCTACGCCGTGCACGCTGAAGGCCCATTCTTCGGATCCTGTGCCTGTAATGATAAGGCCTTTCGGGTTTTCTGGCAGTGACAAAATGCACTTCGATGAAAGAATAGACAGCAATGGCTCGATTGGCGTCATAAAAGGCATGGAGCTTATAAGAGATATTATTCGGCTGCAAAAGTCTGGCTAATCAGGCTCCCATTTGATAACATTGTAGAGTTTTCTTACGTCTACATTCCTTACCGGCAGGAAGCCTTTTATAACGCTTTCTATTTTCGCGTGTACGATCCTTGGTTCGTCGCCTTTGAATATGGCTTTGTGCATCTCTATCCCTTTTTCCATGGCTTCCTCTTTGCTGCTGAAGCATGAAATAACGAAGAACCTTTCGCTGCCGCTGGTCGGGGCGAGAATTTGAAATGTGTTTACGAGCGGCATTTCGCCGTCGATTTCCATATAATATTTCCTAGCCCGTGCAGCCCTCTTTTCGGTTCCTGGCGCAAAACGATATGTGACAAAGAATGCCATGTTGTAGTCGGTCGGCGGCCTTGTCACTATGGCGGAAAGCCTTTGTATTATGCCTGAAGACATTATCTTTGACATCCTGTATCTTACTGTGTCTTCGTTGATCCCTGTCTTCTTTGCAATCTCCCTATAGCTTAGCCTTGAGTTCTCATTAAGTACCAATATTATTTTTTTGTCGCGCTCGCTGATTCCGCGATTGCTCAGGTCAATGGTGTTCAGAAGCACATTTGACACAGGTATAAAGCCAACATGGGTCATTACAATCTGCGACGGATGCATGCTTGGCCTGTATGCGGCTAGTTTGTATGCAAGCGCAGTCTCCCATAGTATGTATCTCCTGCCATCGTTGGACTCAACTTCGACAAGAAGATCGAAGTCCCCATCTGTTATAGCAGCAAACTGCACTTCGTAATCTTCTTTTAGCAATTCGATAAGCTTTTCCTTGGGAGGTGGCGTCGCAAATTTTACCCACAGGATATACCTGTAAGCGAGACCTATTGCATCTTTTTTGAAGTCTATTGTATAGCGCAGGCCAAACTCATCTTCAAGTTCCTTGATATACCTTGAAGCTATGCTCCTGGAGCATCTTGCATATTTTGCTATATCGGTTATTGATGCTCTTGCATCCTCGCAGAGCATCCTCAGCACGGCCCTCTTAGAATAGTCGTATTCCTTCATTCACTCGCTCAAATTCCGAAAGTTTTCAACACATTTTATCATAAAAATACACATTTAAATTATTAAAGTTTTAACTAAGAGATTATGGCACTTACTCCTAGGACAAAGGGCTACATACTGCTTTCGTCGATAGTGGTAGAACTGGCCTTCTGGCCAATATTCTTTGACATCGGCAGCAATGCGCTTGGCATGCCCCTCTTCCTGTTTTACTCGTTTCTCATATCCACAGCAATACTCGGCATCATAGTCATAGCAAAGAAAAGGGACGGCCTTAAGCAAATAGCTAAGAGGAAGAAAACATTCTATGTGCTGGCTGTTAGCGGCTTTCTCAATGCCTTCCTATCGGCCGCGCTGCTTACGATAGGCATAACGCATACTACAGCCAGCCTTGCTGGAGTCGTATACAGAAGCTGGCCGCTTCTCATGGTGCCATTCATACCCTTGGTTGTTAGGACCAAGGTCAACAGGTATCAGGTTGCTTCGCTTTTGATAGGGTTCGCAGCCTTGTATATAGCACTGACGCAGGGCACGCTCATAAGCGTAAACTATACGTATGCACCATACATAGCATTGCTTTTCATTGCGGCACTTGCCGTTGCACTCTCGAATGTGCTCATAAAGAGCCAGAATGCGGATGTATACGCACAGAACCTGATATTCGACACCGTTGCTGCTGTTTCATTCTTTGCGCTTGTGCTTGCCACCGGCGCGCATTTCGGCGGAAACTTTACTCTTGGTGCAATTGCAGCTATACTGTTTACTGGGGGCATAGCTTATTCAATAGGCTCTGTCTTCTTCTATTACTCGCTTAAGGCCCTCGAGCCTACAATAGTGGGCAACGCAATGCTGCTTGTGCCTTTTCTGACTTTTGCATTCTCTGCTGTTTTTTTGGGCGAGAAAATATACCTATATTACTTGATTCTCGGTATGGTGGTTGTAGGCGGCATTGTAATACAGAGGCTTGCGCCAGAGAAGGTCCCAGAAAGGGTGCCAAAGAATGCAGGGGTTATGGCAACTATCTTCGACCTCACAAGCGCATTTGTCGATAATAGGGATCCTGAAATATACAATCACATATCAGGCACTGGGAGAGCGCTCTGCGTCAAAGGCAGTGCTGCTGACGCTTATGAAAGTCTTGATTTCGGCAGAAAGAGAGAAATAGCAGAAAGATACGGATGCATAATGTTTACCAATAGGAAGCCGCATCCCGGAGTGGCTGATAGCGAACTAAGATTCATAAGAGATGTGCTTGGGATTGATGAAGATGATCCGCTCCTTGTAGGGATTGGCGAGCCCTCAAAAGTGGAGGAGGCGATAAAGGACATAAATCTGCATGTGACCGGTGCACCCAAGCTTGACGAGGGATTGACATCGGCCAAATTGCCATAATCCGAAACATCATCCAACATTTTTTCGCAAAAATTAAGATATTTAAATGAGTTCGGCGCCAATAATATCCAATTATGGCACCAATCCATAACCCACCTCTCTTCCTTCTTTTTTCTTTTTCAAACACAATATAATATTTTCCATCTAAGATATATAGTGTGGAAAGCGAGATAAAAAGCATAGTGCTGAGAAAGATCTTCGACTCGCGCGGCTCGCAGACAGTCGAAGCCACGGTAATGAGCAAATCAGGGATTAGCGCAGTTGCTTCGGCACCTAGCGGCACGAGTACAAGCATCCACGAGGTAGAGGCATTCCCTAAAGGCGATGTTGGGCTTGGCATCAGAAGGTTCAATGCAAAAAGCAGCAGTCTCGTTGGCATAGATGTATTCGACCAAACATATGTCGATGAAGAATTGCACGAGATTGACGGCACAACCAGATTCAGCTGGATAGGCGGTAATATAGCCACGGCTGTGTCGATAGCCACGGCAAAGCTTGCCGCGAAGCTCGATAACACTGAACTTTACGAATACATATTCAGGCATTTCACGCAGAAGATGGGCATAACAAAGAAAATTCCAAGGCCGCTCGGGAATCTCATAGGAGGGGGCGTGCATTCAAATGGAAAGATGAGGATACAGGAAATATTAATAGCTGCTGACGGCGGTTCTTTCGCGAAGAACGCGTATGCAAACATCGAAACGCATAAAATGCTCGGTTTGGAGATAGCAAAGTTGGGATGCGGAGTAAACATAGAAGGCGCGTGGATTACGCCGTTTGGAGATCTTAGAAACTTAGAGCTTGTCAGCACCGTAGTAAGGAGGGCAGAACGCAAATTGGGCGTTAAAATAAGCATTGGCATAGATTTTGCGGCAAGCGAATTCTATTCGAATCGAAAGTATTCGTATGGCGGCAGGGTTCTAAATAAGGAAGAACAGATCAGATTCATAGAAAAACTTAGAGACAAATTTAATCTTGAGTATATAGAAGATCCGCTTGATGAGAACGATTTCGACGGCTTTGCAGAACTCAATAAAGCTATTGGCAACAACTGTTACATTGTTGGCGATGATCTTTACGCTACAGACACTGTGAGGCTCAGAAAAGGCATATCCATGCATTCTACGAACAGCATTCTGATAAAAGTCAACCAAGTTGGCACGCTGAGCGATACGATTGCCACAGTCGAAGTTGCTCACAGCAATGGTATAAAAACAATAGTTTCCCACAGGAGCGGCGAAACTACAGATGCGTTCATAGCGCATCTTGCCGTAGCATTTGGTTCGGATTATATTAAATGCGGCATAATGAGAGGCGAAAGAATAGCGAAGATAAACGAGCTTTTAAGGATAGAGGCGCTCGAATTGAAAAAAAGTATATAAATATATAAGATTGATAAGTAGATATACTGATGCTATGGGAATCGATGCTGTGCCAGAGTCTTTAGGCTTAATTCCTGATGGAAATAGAAGATGGGCAAGGGCTCACAAGATTTCGTTCCTTTCAGGGTATAGGTACGGCGTTAAAAAATTCGTCGACTTCAGCAACTGGTGCATAGATTATGGAATTAAAAACCTGAGTGTGTGGGCGCTCTCGACCGAGAATCTTAACAGGCCAAAACATGAGCTTAATGCGCTTTTCAACATATACAGATCTGCAGCTACGGATAAAAAATTGATAGGGGATCTCCACAGCAATGAAACAAAATTCAGGATTATAGGAAATTATAGACTGCTACCTCGCGATTTGCTCGAACGCCTGAAAAAACTCGAGTATGAGACAGCCTCTTACAAGAAAAGGACGCTGAGCATGCTAATAGGTTATGGCGGCAAGGATGACATATTGCACGCGGTAAATGCGATTGCTGATAGAGTAAAAAAAGGTAGTTTAAAAAGGATCACGGGCAGCGTTTTCAGTTCGTACCTTTTCTCTGCCGGTATAGGCGACCTTGACTTCATCATAAGAACCTCAGGAGAGATGCGTCTTTCTGGTTTCATGCCATGGCAGTCCGGATATGCCGAGCTTTATTTCTCAAAAAAGCTTTGGCCTGACTTCAGCAAGCGCGATCTAGGCATGGCGTTGGAAGAGTACAGCAGAAGGGAGAGGCGTTTCGGCAGATAGATCTGTGTTTTTATGCCTGATGTGAAAAGGGACATTTATAAATATTCACGCTACTTCGGGAAGCAGGCCCCCAACGCTTATCTTCTTGCAATAATAATAACTGTAGTAGGCATTTCTGTTGGGGCGATTTCTGCTCTTGCAGTGCATTACCAATATTTTCTAAAGGGAGATTTTGCTGCAGTATATGGCACTGTTGTCCTTGGCGCAGCTGCAGGATTTTTTGCGATAACTCTGCCTGCGCTGCTAACCGCTTCGCTTATCAAGGCCATAAGGGCAAGGATGCTGCTAAGGCACATATTGTTCATGACGCTTGCAATCACCATAGGCTACTCAGCATTTATCGTTGTGGATAGCGTCCTCTTCGCGCTGTTCATGAATTACATACTGGCATACGTAATCATATTACTGGCCAATGCCGGCGTATATGCATATTGGCTCCTAATGGCTAAAATCGTAGCTGCGCAAAGGAAGCGCGCGGTTATTACAGCGATTGCGAATCCGCTGATGAACGTGCTGCTTTACTTCAGCTTTGGCAGATATATAATAAATATAGCCCTACCGATAGGGATAGTATTGATAAAGCTTGCCGCCGGCATGTTCGTACTGCTAGTAACTGTGTATCTGTTTCTGTATGTGGTTGACAGGCCAATGAAAAGGATGCTTAATGTAAGCAGCGTTGCGATTTTTACAACTATGGTAAATCAGTGGCTCTACAATATAGGCAGTTTTGAGATAGCCAATCCCGATTTCGGCGAGAAGCGCAGGATAGGGGTAGACTTGCTTGCTTTGAAAGGCAAAGGCGACACATACAAAGCTGTATTCGTAAGGCCTGAGATACATTACGGGCCTTTTTCAGGAGTTGGCGGTGGCATCGCAACCGCATACATCGGCGAAGCCATAAAGAAAAGATATGGTTCTGTGCCGTTTGTAATGCATGGCACAGTGAACATCTCGCAGAACCCGATAAGCACCGCGCAAGTTGCCCAGCTTTCCAAGAGGATAATAAGCGAACTCAACGCTATGCCAAAAGAGAATTTTAGAGCTGCTTCAGGAGGGATAGGATTCGGCTATGAAAAGCCGTGCAGCGCCAGAACGATACAAATAAACAACCTTAGGATTGTTACGCTTACGAAGGCGCCGCTGGTCACCGAAGATATAGATAGCAGTGTGGGTAGACACTTTGCAAGGATTGCCTCAGCTGGTGGCCGAGATGCAATTATAATAGATGCGCACAACTCTAGGTATGAGAGCGCCAAAAAGGATGAACTTGCAGGCATATACAGGAAAAGCAAGTATGTGAAAATCTACAGCAATGCGATACTCAAATCCTTGACAATCAAGAATGAAGGCAAACTTTCACTTGGGGTAGCTTCGCAAAAAATAAAGCCGCTGCTAGGCAACGCAGCTGATATTGGCGATGGTTATTCAAGCGTTGGTATATTCGATTTTGGCGCTGGAGGCCGTTTTTGCATGATATACTTCGACGCAAACAATATGTTGCCTGCGCTCAGGCAGAGGATATTGAGGCATGTGAAGGAGAAATTTGGCATTGATGCTGAAGTGTACACAACCGACACGCACAGCGTCAACTCCTTGGCATATACAGTATCAAATGTTCTAGGTAGGCATGTTGATGAAAAAAGGCTCCTAAAGGTTTTGGATAACATGATAGACGACGCTCTCAAAAACACTGAGCCCGTGTCCATGCAGTACAAAAGATTCACGATTGAAAATTTTAGAATATGGGGTAGAGGCGCTGATAAAAAGATAACACACGCTAGCAAAGAGATAATGAACAATCTGAGCAGGCTAACCCCGATTATAATAACTGCGGGATTTGTTATTGCGGCATTCGTTATATCAATAATATAGGTGGATTGTTGCTTGGCGCAATGTTGGTCATAGCAGCCAATTTGCTTGCCTTGGTTTCTATAGCCTACGCGTTCAGGGGTGCAAAAGAGCTAGCAAAGCTTGCTGCGGTTGCCCTGCTTGGGGCTGCGCTTTTCTATTTTGAAGCGATGCCGATCCTAGCGCTTATTCCAGGTATTTTGATATTTTGTGCACTGGTATGGGCCTTCGGTAAAAGGGGCTGGCTCCTTCTTGCTTTGCTTGCCATATCATACGTTATAGCATTCGGCAGCCTTGGACCCGCAGCTGTATCTTTGGCGATGTCTTTAGGAGTTTTCTCTGGCGCACTCTCTATGCGAGGCGCCAAAAAAAGAGGCAGCGATTCTGTAGAAATAAGGCGCGACTTGTTCCAAATTGCTTCTGGGATAGCAATGACGGCACTCTTCGTTGCGATAGGTATTTTTTATGCTGAATGGGCGACCATAGCAATTATTATCATTGGCTACATGCTCGTAAATTATTCAATCAATGGTGGTGGAAGCGCATTGCGTAAGTATATAAATTCATTGGAAAGGGAAGGGGTACAGTTAGGCAGAGGCGCGGTTTGGCTTTCTGCAGGCATGTTGCTAGCATTTGGCTTTCTGGCCAATTTTAATTACGTGATGCTTGCAATCTTTGCAATATTTTTTGCGGATCCAATTGCCACAATCTTTGGAGTTATATCTAAAAGAAAAGTGCGGCTCCCATACAACAAGAACAAGACTGTAAACGGCATGGTTGCTTTTTTCATAACGCTTTCGATTCTTGGCTATTTGGTTGTCGGCAATTATGCCATTGTTGTCTCGCTTGTTTGCGCACTTGTTGAGAGCGCGCCTATAAGAATCGACGACAATTTCAGCGTGCCAGTTGCGTTGATAATAATGATTAAGATTCTGGCACTGTATTGATTTTATACCCGCCTGCCTCTTCTTCCGCCGGGCCTTTTTGTCGTGTCTGTAGGTATCGGCGTCACATCGTCTATGCTGCCAATCTTGAAGCCGCTCCTTGCAAGAGCCCTCACAACAGCCTGAGCGCCGAAGCCTGGAGTCTTTGAGCCGTGTCCGCCTGGAGCTCTTATTTTTATGTTTATGTTTGTAATGCCACGTTCTATGGCTGTTGCGGCAAGTTTGTATGCGGCCTGCGTAGCGGCATATGGCGTGCCTTCTTCGTGGTCCGCGTCAACAACCATGCCGCCGCTGGCTGTTGCTATTGTCTCAGCACCAGAAAGATCGGTAAGCGTTATTATCGTGTCGTTCTTTGAGGAATAGATGTGGACTACGCCCCATCTTATTCCCTTCGGCTTGTGGAGTTGCGCAGCCTCTGCTACCTTGCTTTCAAATGAAACTTCCTTCTTCTTCGTTTGCTCTTTCTTAGCTCCTTGCTCTGATTTCTTTGTCGATTTCTTCTCCATATCAAGCACTCTGAGCGTTTTCCTGCATTATATTTATAGGCTTGTAGAAGCTTATAGCCGATTCCTCGTTTACCTTTACGAAATAGCTCGGCTGCGTAATGCGCCTGCCGTTTATCGCTATGAAGCCGTGCGCTATAAGCTGACGTGCCTGCTTCATGCTCTTAGCCATTCCTTTCCTAAACACTATTGATTGAAGCCTCCTTTCGAGAAGGGCTTCTATGTTTATTACGAGAAGGTCATCTATTGTTGCATCTGGCTTTATGACACCGTATCTGGAGAGCTTTGCTATGATGGCCTTGCCAACGTCTTCCCTTTCCTTTCCTGATAGCACTTCCCTCGCTTTTCTTCTTACGTTTCTGAGGGTGCTTGCTGCAATCCAAAGCTCCCTGAGGTTTTTCAGGCCATAGTCATCCTTGAGTTTATGCTCCTCTGCGAGCCTTTCGGCGTCCCACATGAACCCTGGAGTTTCGTATTTCTTCCTAAGCCTTTTTGGAGATCCCATTCAATCACTTTGTTCCTGGCTGCTTTTTCTTCTGCGCCTCAGTGGCGGCCTCTTGCGCTGCGGCCTTTGTGAGCGCAGCCTTCTTTGTGACGCCGATTGTGACTCCGGTTCTTCCGGTTGAGCGCGTACGCTGTCCTCTTACCTTCTGGCCGTATTGATGTCTGTGACCGCGCCATGTCTGTATTCTTATGTCGTTGTCTACATCCTGCTTAACCCGCACGGTAAGGTCGCTGCTTAGCAGATGCAGATCATTGCCGCTTTCGAGGTCTTTTTGCCTGTTAAGAAGATATGCGGGTATGCCGTTTGCCTTCAGATTAGTGAGCATCTTTTCTACTTCGTTAATCTTTTCCTCGCTTATCTCACCTATGGCGGACTTTGTGCTTATCCCGAATTTCCTTTCGGCTGTAAGCGCTATCGCGTGAGCAAGATTGTTTCCTATGCCTTTTATTTGGGTTAGCGCCTTTTCTATATTGTAACTGCTGTTGATATCTCTGCCGGCTATTCGCACTATGCCCGATTCGGATTTTTGCTTTGATTGTTCTGACATTGAAACACCACGCCAGGGCTGGGATATTCAGCATTATGCTTTTGAACCCAGAAGGCTCAGAAGAGCCATACGCTGACAAGACGTTCTCCAGGCGTACGCATTACCTGATTCTGCCACCCTGGCATCGGAGATAGATAACTTATGCTATAGAATATTTATATACCTTATTGTAAAGCTTTTGGCTTAAATGCTGATATAAAGTGACGTAAGAAACAGCTACAAAGGCTTTCCTATCAGGATTATGCCAAGCACGATAAGGCCCCGCCAACAAGTTCTATTGGATAGTAACTACCTATTATTACGCTCCCAAAAAGAACCAAGACCGTGTCTGCGTATTCGAAGTTGTTTATAAAATTGCGCGTTATTACTGTCCTGCCTATTCCACGCGTCTTGGTGAGTTTCATTGCTCGTAGCTCGAATACTGAGGCAAAAGAGAAAGTGAAGCCGCCGAAGAGGCCAAGCCCGAAGTATGCATAGTTGAGGCTTGCACCGCCAATATAAAACGTGACAAACAACGCTATTGGCAGAAATATGACAGGTTGCAGAACGAGCTTGCTTCCTATACTGTACTTCTTAATTTTGTAGAATTGAGTATAATAGCCTGCACCTGCTATAATAGATATGCCGAATACGAATGGAAGTGTTCCGATCTGAAAGCTAAATCCCTTGCTTTCGGCAAAGAAAACGCCGATTACTACGAACAGCACGCCGATAGCAAGGAGAGCGACTTGACGCGGCCTAAGCGACTTTCTATAGCGTGCGAAGTCTATCAGGAAAAAGACCAGAGACGAGAGCCCTATTAATGGATATATGCTCGCTAGGGTATATCTTGTGTAGCCGAATAGCAGCAGCATAGTATAGCTTACTATCATCACTGCAGAGAATGCACCAAGATAGTACCTTTTGGCGTCCTTAAGCCTGAATCTCAGCTTAAATGCGTAACCAGCTGCAATAATGCCCAATGTTATGCCGATAGCTATGGAAAGCATGGCAAGCCCGAGCTGCATGTTCTTTACTACGAGATAGTCTATGGTGCCATTTATCGCGTATAGCACTGTGCTTGCAATCATGAATGCGTATGTTTTTCTGAGCATATAGGGCATCCGCTTGCAAGCGGGTCTTAGTGGTTTTTACAGCACGTATGCGTCGTCTATTTGCCCGCCTTTTCTGCATGCTTCTTTGCCTGCGCTTTTGGGATGGGTTTTACTGCAGGGAAAGCTATTACCTCTTTTATCGAATCGCTGCCTGTAAGTATCATTGCTATGCGGTCTATGCTCACGCCTATGCCTGCTGTAGGCGGCATACCATATTCTATGGCTTCAATGAAATCGTAATCGGAAGGTGGCGCTTCCTCGTCGCCTCTACGCCTTTCCTCTTCTTGTTCCTCAAATTTTTTCCTTTGTTCTATGGGATCTGTAAGCTCTGAATAGCAGTTAGCGACTTCTTTGCCCGCAATGTAAAGCTCGAACCTCTCGCTTAGGAGCCTGTTTCCTCGCTTGTCTTTAGTGAGCGGGCACATGTATGCTGGAAAATCAACAACAAATGTTGGCGCGAACAGCCCTGGCTGCACGTATTTGTCGAAGAGGGCATCGGCTACGTGGTAGGCATTCTTCGTCGGTATCTGCAGATTTTCCCTTGCAGCTATTTCAATGGCCTCTTTATCGGTAAGCGTTGAAACGTCTATGCCGCTCATTTTTCTGAGCTCGTCGACCCAGTAGAGACGTTTGAAAGGAATGGCGAAGCTCAGTTCCTTTCCTTTGTATTCTATTTTTTCTGAACCGAATATGCTCTTAACCATGCCATTGAGCATCTGTTCTGTGAGGGTCATGAAGTCATTGTAGTCTTTGTACGCTTCATAAAATTCCACTTGAGTAAATTCTGGATTGTGTGTAGAGTCGATATCCTCGTTTCTGAAGTCCTTCGAAACCTCGTATACCTTTTCGAAGCCACCTATGATGAGCCTCTTCAGGTACAGCTCGTCGGCGACGCGCAGGTAAACATCTGTGTCTAGTGCATTATAATGGGTAACAAAGGGCTTTGCATTTGCGCCTCCGTATGTCGGTTGCAATACCGGCGTTTCAAACTCGATGTAGCCGCGTGCATCGAGAAAATCTCTAACATGCTTTAGGATTTTGGCTCTTATTACAAATAGGTTTTTTGTTTCTGGATTGGCTATGAAGTCGAGGTGGCGTTTCCTGTATCTGACTTCCGTATCGGTAAGACCGTGAAATTTCTCTGGGAGCGTGAGAAGCGATTTTGAAAGAACCGTTATTTCCTGGGCGTCTATGCTTATCTCGCCGCGTTTGGTTTTTGTCACAATGCCGGTCACGCCTATTATGTCACCGTTGTCAATTAGCTCGATGATCTTCCTAGATTGCTCATTAAGGAAATCTGATCTTGACATTATCTGTATCTTGCCGCTGCTGTCATAAAGGTCGAGGAACCTGACTCCGCCTATGTTGCGCATGCTGAGTATGCGGCCGGCAACGCTGGCCCTTTTGCCGTCGTATTCTGCGAACCTTTCCTTAATATCTGAGGAATGCGAGGTCTGATTGTATGCGTATGGATATGGATCTATGCCAAGCGCCTTAAGCGATTGCAGTTTTTTAAGCCTGAAGTCGTCAGCCATCGTTACACCAGAGATATTAGCCAGCTCATGTTTTTAATGTTTGCTAGACCTACATTCCAGTAAACAATCAAGAAGAATCAACGGTTACTACCTAATTCTTCGGAGATTGCAGCAAGGTCGCATGACGTGCAACAGTTTTACATGTATAGCATATATCAGTCTACACTAGATGTCCGAAAGTAAATAAGTTTAGCTGTATTTGCCCCAATTTATAATTACGGTTTTAGTGAACTACCCTGCCATTGCCTAGCGGATAATGTGGGTGTGCAAACAACGTGGCCGTGTTGCTATCAGAACACTATTTCTATGATTCAGAAATTGACCACCGCTACCAGTCAGGATACTTTTAGGATGGCGCTTCTCAATCTCAGATTCAGCGAATTTCTTAGCTCTCTGGTGTCGAGACTGGCAGATATCACAGAATTTAGCTTCTTTGAGACAATAGTTGCTTATTTTGCACCGTGCTATTCTTTTATCTTGTTTTTACTCTTTTTTGTTTCTTCTTTTCTTAACGCTCCAGAAAGATACGCTTCTGCAACCGTATCCTGCAGCAACCTGACATTTCCATTTCTGAGCCTTTCATAAGCCGTCGTAAGCCTCTTAAGTTCTTCATCACCAACCTCTGTTATTTTTCTGCTTTGGTTGCTTATGGTGTATATATCTATGGGTTCTGCCAAAAATGTCGGCGACAACCGCATAGTATCCTTTATGGCTTTTAGCACTACAAGTTTTCCTTCTTTCATAGTAAGGTCAACATCCTCATACTCCTTAAGTGCGGCATATGCTAAATCATTTTCAGCCAACACAACGAATTTTTCTTCGGCGTGCCTGCCTCTTAGATAGTGGTCAGCAACCCAGATGGCATTCTTGCCATTGCTATCTACGTAAGCCAATATTATCTCTATTGAAATGTCTTCTTTTACAGCGTCAATGCTCTGTATGCCGCTACTGCTTCTAAGTTCAACGTCTTTTTTAATTATGTCTGCAATGCCTGAAAGAAACTGTTCAAACATGCTTTCGCTTATTTCGGGTGCGTCTCCAAAGACATCATCTGCAAGCTTCTTGATCTTTTGATTTATCCATACGGTTCCGGCCAGAGCCAGAATATACTTATCTGCAGGGTAGATCTTCTTTAGATATACGGATACGTAACTGGATGGATCAGCATCTGACCTTAGGCTCATGCCTGTATCGGAAGCCACAACTATTCCATCAACGCACTTCAGTGCTATGACCAATGACGTACAACCACTTGGATAAGTCTATACTTTATATTTTTGTCATCTTCTTTTCTGCGGCATCGGTGCTGCCTCTTAGATGCCGCAGCATGTCACTTATTAATTGCTGCTCCATCCTGTTTATATCTTTATAAGTGCTCTCAAACTCTGCGATTTTGATGTCGTTAACCTTTTCTATGCCTTTGCTGCTCATCGTATAGATGCTTATCGGTTCGAGCAACTCAGATCCTGAAATAGACATCGTGTCTTTTATTACCTTATAAGCGATAAAGCTGCCTTCCTCGATTCCTAATTCTTCATTTTTATATTTCTCGAGCTGCAAGTTAGCCGCGCTTTCTCCTACGCCAATTCCGACGGCTCCTAATCTGTTTTCGCTATTAATTACTGTTGGAAGCATGTCGTTTGATATTATAACCGCTGTCGCTCCATTTCTTTCATCGAAGCTTGCAAGTAAAAGTGTTGCATCAAGCTCTATTTTGGTAGCATCTTCTTCTGGGTCTTCGCCCCTCGCCATTCTGGCTCTTTTTATGTATCCCTCCTTGCGTTCAGCAAAATCTTCCAGAAATTTAGCTTTTATATCTTCAAATTTCTTGTTTTTGTTTAATTCTGTTTTGAGAAGCTCTCTAGCTTCCTCTATAAGGCTGTAGTCTCCAACACCAGAGAACAAGAATCTGCCATTTATAACCCTGATTTTCTCTCCACGTCGCAATATGGCTGTATTTTCCGTATACGCAGTATCAAATCCGCTATCTGCAGCTACTACAATTCCATCGTTGCATGGAATGTATATCAATAATGTTATTTTACCGCCTATTGTTTTTTGCTGAAAAATAAATATAAATATGTCGCACAAACACCAGTACTTTACAACAAATACACATATTTGCTAGAGAGAAAGTCAGAGCGCCAAACCGCGGTGAAGATAGGCATTTACCCGTGCTTTAACTTAAGTCAAACTGCGGGCCCGGTGGGATTTGAACCCACGACTTAAAGGTTAAAAGCCTTCCACTCTGGCCAAACTGAGTTACGGGCCCTTTGCATATTGATAATTAGTATTGTGTGAAATATTTATATCTGATTTGGTTTATACTGATTCTTGGTTTTAGTGAAAGCATGAGCAAGCATAATGCACATGCGCACACGCATGGCTATTTTAGCGCGGAGCCAGACGAATCTACAAAGAATCTGCTGGCACAGAATCTTGAAAAAGGCGCCGTAATTGTAGATTATGGATGTGGAATTGGCAGATATTGCGGTGTGCTTAGTGAATATGCAAAGAGACTGTATTGTGTAGACGTTAATGAAGAAGCCCTACAACTTGTAAAAGCAAGGTTTGAAGACGCAATCACAATAAGTAGTACTGAAAGCATAGAAGGCAATAGCGTTGACACAGTACTTCTTGCGAATTCTTTTCATGATTTTGAAGATAAAGAATTCGCGGTATCGGAGATTTTGCGAATCTTAAAATATGGAGGCAAAGTGATAGTAATAGATTGGAAAAAGGCAGACTCTGACAAAAGTGTAGCGCTGTTTGGCCCACCGATGCGAATTAGGATGAGCAAAGAGGACTATAAGAATTACTTCAAAAAATTTAGACTTATAAATGCGTTAGACATCAACGAGACGCATTATGGACTAATCTTCAGCAAGTAGTTTTATATTCCTAGATCCTTTCTGATTTTTGAGTTCTTGGCGAATACCAAGTATGTGATTATTATGAAATCTATTATTATGGCACAGTGCATTATCGTGCAGTATATGCAGATTGCTTTAACCACGAATAGCTCTAGATAAATCAAATACGGCACAAGCAAGAGCCCAAAAAATCGCCATGCAAAAAGCGCGTTGAATGTTTTTCTCGCTATGCTGCTTCTCATGAAAACTACTGAGACAACCAGCAGGATGTTTATCACGAACCACAATGCAGCGAGCATATCTAGAGACACGCCAAAGACTGTTGAATACGGGCTTTCGAGAACTTTCATGCAATTTATCTGAACGCCGCCCGAATGCGAGTTCCCAGGTATTGTGCAAAACGGCGGTGAAGTATGGAATACGTCAAGTTCTATTATTATAGTAGTTGCAGAAGCTATGCCGATTATAGACATTGCAATTAATATCAGAAAATCTTTGTAAGATGCTCGCATGCTTATCTATCTTATAAAACGTTTTTATAGCTGCTGGTTTGTTATGGTTTGTCAAAGGCCTTGGCCGGGATTTCCTAGCGAACTAGTCGGACCCGGTCTAGAGGGTCCACAGCCCTCCGTGCAGCCGTTACACCACCAAGGCCATGATACTATTATTAGTTGGATATCTTTATAATTATCTATGGGTCGCGTTACTTCGCGGTAATGTATGTTATGCCATCAGACACTAGAACTGCGCTTTCTTGGGGTGTCGCATTCATGTTGCTTAGCTCTGCTGCGCCGCTTAGAAGCTGGCCGTTTTGTGATGCCGAGATCACAGAAGCTACCTTTATGGCGGAAGCGCTTTGCAAGTATGCGGTTGCAATGCTGTTTGAATAAGCAAGCAGCTGTATCGAATAGCTTAACTCTACAAGCGAGACAATTATCGCAAATGAAATGAAAAGCCCATAGAATGCCAGTCAATCACCTATAAAAATGCATATAGGGTAGCCATATCGATGCGAAATGATGCATGTGTGCGCAGTCGCGTTTTCGACGTATCCGAAGTGCTTGTCGTAAATGACAATTTCAATTCCGCGTGCTTTATATGCATTCTCATATGTGTATATGTAGTTTTGAAGGCATTGACTGCTGTTGAAATATGCTGAAACCACGCAGCTGGCGGCCGTCGAGTTATATTCGAGCTGATTGGAGATATCAAAGAGTGCCATGCTTGACTGCAGAGCATATTTAGAGAAATAAACATTTGAAATTTCAGAGCTTTCCGAACGCGCAATCATCGACAACACCGCAGCTATGAAAAATATCGAAATCGCTGTTTCCAAAGTTGCAGTCTGCACTTTCATATCTATCACGCTATCGTAACTATAGACCCCATATATGAGGTTGTCGAGTTTGCAGCCAGGCCTTGGATGTTTGCATTTATGTAGTATGAAAATGGCTCTATCGCATTGCAGGACATTTGGTAGCCAGAAAAACTGCAGCCGGTAAGGTTATATGGCTCGCTTTTAACCAGATTTGAATATGCCTCGGAATATGCAGATATAATCTGCTGTATCTGTGCCTGAGTCGACTGGGATACTCCAGAATTGTTGTAATAGCTTAGCGTACTGTATAGATTGTTCTTTGCTTGAGTGTACCACTCATAAGCAGACGCATTTGCAACCCAGGAATAATTACCTTTGCTAAGCACCTCAACGCTCGAGAAGGCCGAATTGCCGCTCACATTAAGTATTGTAGCATTGCCTACTGTAGACTTGCCTAAGAGCACGTTGGAGGTTCGCGAGGCATTTGATAGGTTCGCCAAAAGGATATTATCAAAAGCGTATAGATAAAGAGTAAAACTGTATGCGTATTTCTCTTCGGAGACGCCAGCAGTAGATAAATTAATCCCGGTCGGATACGGAGCGATGCAGAACGTGACTGTTTGCACGCTATCCCTTGTATAGCAATAATCGCTGAATATTCTGTAGTCCCATGCATTTGCCCCACATTGGATTGATGTTGGAAGCGGGTTGCCCCAGAAGTCAGTATATGTGCAGTGGCTCCACTCGCTCAAGGCGAACATACTCATCTTGTCTTCGAACGGATAAATTATTCGCTCGCGCCTATTTGATATTCGCGCAGATATCTGGCTGTTTTGCGTGCTTTCTGTTGAAAATGTAGAAAGGCGCGCAGCGTTTGCTTCTGTGTAACTGCCGCAACTTACTGAATAGTTTATGCTCGCGGTATCGGTGCCGGGTTTAATTGGTTCAAATTCAGTGCTGAGCATTCCGATACCGTTAAAGGCATCGTAGAGATTGCTTGACGCGAATGCGAGTGAGTTTGAAGCCAGATGAAATTCTGCAGAACCGTTTGCACAGCCATACACCGCAACATAGAGTTGGCTCTGCTGATACAAAGTTGTATTCAATGGCATGTATAAAGTTACGTATACCCCAGTTGAGTGCATAGCTGGCACCGAAAAGTTCAGAGGACTGTTGCCTGAGAGAGCGCTGCCAAACAGTTTCTGCGCATAGTGCACCTTGTTCGAATATAAAGCTATTGCGCTTACGGCCAACGTCCCGATTGCACCAAGTATCAGAAGGAACTCAAGACTCGTTTGAAGCTTCATAGTTTACCACCATAAGATAGGTGATATTGTCGCTCGTCACTAAGCGGCAGAGCGAATATTGGCAGTAATATGTTGCATTCCTAAGCGTGTACCCCTTGAGCAAGGACACATTAAGATTGTAGACTCGAGACTCGCTAGATATGAAACTGGAAGCAGTTGAAAAATTCATCTGAGTGCTTTCAATGGCCGTTACGAACTCCTGCGAGAGATCGCTTACGTTTAGAAACTTCGTCTGATAGTACAGCGTTTCTGCAATATTCCTCTGGAGGATGTAATATGTTTTGTATAGCATGAGGGCGGCGATGAGAATAAGCTGAAGCGCCATTAGCATGTCCAAAGATAGCAGTATTAGTCTCTTCAACAAATCACACGCATTTAGACGCCGCTTGGTATGCGCCAATTATGTTTAACATGTTTGAGAGGCTTGATGAACACGAAGTTGAAGCTGGCTGGCTGTATCGCAAATCGCCTGCAAAAAGCGAAGATGCTGCACCTAAAAGGAAGGCAACAACCATAAGTGCTATGACCATGTAAATCAGCATCTCGAATGAAATCTGCGCGAGCATGATCACGCCTTTGCCAACATAAATGAACCGTGATTATCGTAAATTGTTAGCGTGGTGTTGCCTGAGCTTGTACAGAGGGCCCCGCTATCTATTTTAAGCGGCGCGACAAGGCCAAATGTACCGTACGGTGCACTTAGAGACGACACCGTGATTGTAGAGTTGTTGCACAGTCCTTCTGGCAAAGCAATCTTCAGCGTCATTTCCGGCATGCCTGCTGTCATCGCATAGTTTATTCGGTATGCCATGTTTGATAGAAGATACGCGTTTACGTAAAAGTTTGCTTTTGCTTCTCCGCTCCCAAGAACGCTTACCGCAAAAGCCAGTGAAAGCCCAGCCACTGCCAGATAAAGCAAAAACTCAAACGAGAGCTGGGCTTTCTTCATTGTTACACCGAATTTGAGGAAAGTGAGGAAAGCTCATGAGCTATGGCCTGCACCATGCTCATGTTGGTGTTGTTTATGTACATGTGCGTTACAACTGCGCCTTTTAGTCCGACTACCATAGCCAGGGCTATCACGATTACAATGCTAGCAGCTGCTAACATCATTATGTACTCAAGAGAGCCCTGGCCTTTCACTGTCCTCACCTTTCCGCGTTCTTTCTTTTCTCGTTTCATCGAATCACCATAAAAATCCTGGAAGAAAATGCATCGTCGCATAGAATATGGCGATTGCTATGTTGAGAGACGGCAAAAGTTTGTACAGCATCGCGCCGATCTGCGAGCCTAGAGCATCGATTGCGTGACTTATTGCGAGCATCATTGTTGTGTAAGCTATGACAATTATTGAAAATCTGCCCTCGGCGCTGGTGCCGCCAACAATTGCTGAAGAGCTGCTAAGTATGCTTGCGCTTATTCCGGCAAAAATAGGAAAGAAAATCATAATTCCAAGTCTTGACAGAGATTTCATGCTCTGCGTTTTTGAGATTAGAGCGTTTGCAGCGGCCTCGTTTTTGCTCAGGCGATCCTTAAATGCGTCAAGCAAGCCATCGATTTCCTGACCGCTTTCAAGTGACATTGCCACAATGCGCATGAAAGACTTCACGCTTTTGGATTCAGGACAATATGCCTCAACAGCGTCTGAAGGCTTCAGCCCAAGCTCGTATGATTTGCAGATAGAAGCTATGCTCCTTGAAAACGAGTAGCCACGTGCAGAGGTTTCCTTCAGAGCTGCGTATAGGGTGCCATTGCGCTTGTACGAGTTGATAAAATCGTAGATGAAGCTATGCGCTTCGGAGTCCTTGACCGCGGTTTGCCTGCGCCCTTCGCGATAGTATAGAAGTAGGCTTGGTATTGTCAAGGCCATGCCGATGTAAAATTTGATGGTGATAGCTGCGATTGAGAGCAGAAAAAGCACGGCAATCGCAAGCTTAGTTTTGTCACTCAAACAATCGCCTGAATAAAGCGGCGTTTCCGAAAAAATAAAGCATAGGGATTACTTCCAGCATCGCAAGCGACAGAAACAGCAGATTGTTCCCACTGCTGTTCAGGATTGACTCTGCTACAAAAATGAATATTACAAACGAGGGAAGAACAGAAGAGAGAAACATGTTGAACGTTGCATATCTCTGCAATGAGGCTTCCCTTATGGCATTTTTATGCTCGCTTTCGCTCGATTTTTCATCGAGATATTTTTTGATTGATGCATATATGTTTGTGCCCCTTGCGAGATTGAACCCGTTGAAAAGAGGATTGCTCTTTGAAAACGTAACGCTGAGTGCAGATGCCGGATCGTCTCCGTAAGCTATTCTTAGCCTTGCTCGCTTTAGAGAGCCCGTAGTTTCAGCACAAGAAGACACTCTTGCCACTTTTTCTATGGTGGAAATGACGGATTTGCCCTTCTGCCTGTAGTAGCACAATGAGCCAAGCGCATCGATTCCCTCTTCGTATTCATTTTTTAAACGCGAGGCGGTGCGCAAATCCAAATAGCCTTTTGCGAAAAGAAGTGCAAGCGGCAACGATGCGAATGAAAATAATAGCGCGTATGTTAAGCTGTATGCACCGCTTGCAAACGAAAGCACAAGCCCTATGGTTGTGGCGAGCAACAAAGCGACAACAAATAAAGTGATTTTGTTCATCTTACCAACTTGTACGCGTTTATTCTGTTTATGATTTCGATTGTAGAATCGGTATCTTTGCATATTCTACTTAGGTAGGATTGCCTGGCTTTTAACTCGCGTAACGCCGAATTTTTTGAGATGCCATTGCGGGCAGAATACGCGCCGATTACTTTAGATTCTTTTATGGCTTCAGGATTTATGGCTCCGTTTCCGACAACTTTTGTTATTTCAACCGCATTTGAATCGTCTATAACTTCGGCAGAAGCTTCGGCCTCGGCTCTGCTTAGCCATTTGTATTCGTACGCATCCGAAAGAATTCTCTTTGCAAGGCCTATCTGCGCCGTAAACACAGAAAGATCGAGCGCACTGAGGGCATTCGGATCTACAGACATCGGTTTTACTAGGAGCTTCTTAAGAAGTGCGAGACCATCTTCATTGCTGTGCATCGTAGTCATAAAAGGTATGCCAAGATTCGCGCCTGCAAAGAGCTCCTTGGTTTCTTCGGCGCGTATCTCACCTACAACAAGCCTCTCGGGACGCATCCTTAGCGCATTTATTACCTGTTCCTTTGTTGCCACAGCGCCATTGTACCTTGAGCCGTATAGGGATACAACATTTATCGCATTTGGATAAAACCGTATCTCGTTTACGTCTTCTTCTACGGTGAGTATTCTATTGTACTTTGGCACAAACGACAAAAGCGCATTCAAAAGTGTGGTTTTTCCGCTCGCCGGTGCGCCGGCTACGACTATGTTGAGGCCGGCTTCGATGGCAAGCCAAAGATACGCGAGCACTTCTTCGGTTACTGTGCCATTCTTTACAAGCGTGGCTATGTTGAGGTCCTTTTTTCCGCCTACTCGTATGGTTGCGGCTGCGCCACTGGTTACATATGGTCTAATCTGCGCGTGTAGCCTTGCTTCGTTGACTTGAGTGTCTATTATTGGAGTTTCGTCGTTCAGTTCCTTCTCGGTAGATATTATGAATCTATTTATCGTGTTTACAAATGAATATTCGTCCACAAAGTGCACGTTTGTCTGGCATCTGCCGTATCTTGCATGATAAATGCTTATAGGCGTTGTAGGCGCGTTGATCTCTATTTCTTCTATGTTTTGCTTGTCTTCAAGAAGCATGCTTATTGGGCCACTTCCGGCCGTGTCGTGAGCTATAAGTTGCGCTATGTAGAATGCTCTCTCTTGTGGCAGTTGCGTCATGAGTTCAAACTTTGCGATTTCTTCGATTTTATCGAAACTTGGTCCACTTTCATCGGCAGAAGATGCATGCTCTATCACATGCGCCTTTACGATGCAAGCTATATCTTCCTCGCGTCTTGAAAGTACGGCAGCCTCAGAATTGATGAGGTAATTGTACGCGTTGCCGATTTTTACTATAGACCTTGGTATTGGAAGGTTTATTTCCTCAACCTTTTCACCGCCAGACTGTTCGGACATTGCAAAACTTAGCCTGCTGACTATATGTGTGGTTCTGGCATTAGGTTTTTTTCTAAAAATCCGCGCTATTTCTTGTATCATAATATCATTTTATATACCAAAGTAAATATTATTATATTATGATACAATCACATTTATATATCTTTCTAGAATTAGAGCTTGATATCTGGCTTTTTTGAGATTCGGCAACATCAACATTTAAATATTTTGGTTTACAATAGTAAACGGGTGCCATTTATTAGGGCATGTTCATAAGGCTTTGCACGGATTGCTGCTGGCCTATAACGCTGCGGTGCCGATAAGATGTCTATAAATAAGGCTGATGACGAGATATGGTTGCTTAGAAAAATAATAAGCAAGCCTAATTACGCGTTGCTAAGGCTTCTCATGGAGAAATCGCCTAGGAGCACAAAGGAGATATACATAATTCTTGGAAAGAAATTCACGAGGAAGACTTTGATAATATCGCTTAGGGATCTCTCAATGAACTTCAATGCCATACAGCCAGCCCACATAAGGACTGAAAGGGGTTACGGCCTTGGTTACGCAATAAACCCAGCACTTAAGGGCATTATAAAGAATCTCGAGAAATTCGAAAAGAGCATAGAAGGAATGACGAAGCTATAGCATTTTGCTCTCGTTGCATTGAAAAGGCTATTTTTCTGAGAGATACAATAGAATTGCTTTTTCGAGGAGGAGTTTGTTTCTTGACTGCTGCCACACGATGCTTCTAGGGCCGTCTAGCACCTCATCTGTTATTTCTTCGCCTCTGTGCGCGGGTAGGCAGTGCATCACCTTTGCATTCTCCTTAGCTTTCGAAAGCAGCTCTGAATTGAGCTGGTACGGAGCGAAGAGCTTCCTCCGTTTTTCAGCTTCGCTCTCCTGACCCATGCTTACGAATGTGTCAGTATACACGATATCGGCGTCGGACAGCCCTTCAGATGGGTCGTTGTATACGTAAACTTCGCTGTATTCTCTTGCCTTGTTGAAATATATCGGATTCGGTTGGTAGCCTTTCGGCCCGACCAAAGCTATTTTCATGCCCATTTTTGCCGCGCCAAGCATAAGGGAGTTGGCGACGTTGTCCGCTATGTCGCCCAGAAATGCAAGCGTTATGCCTCTAAGCTTGCCCTTTTCCTCGCGAATGGTATAGAGATCGCTCACAGCCTGGCACGGATGCTCCAAATCTGTAAGAGCATTTATCACGGGCACAGAAGCGTTGTTGGCGAGCTCCATAAGGTCACTGTGCTTGTAAAGCCTTGCGGCTATGAAGTCGACGTAGCCGCTGAGCACTCTCGCGGTATCGGCAAGCGTTTCCCCACGAGACATCTGAGAGGTTTTTGCGTCTATGTATATTGCATGGCCGCCAAGTTGCGCCATCGCGACCTCGAACGAAACCCTTGTCCTTGTAGAGGGCTTTTCGAAGATAAGTGCCATTGTGGAATTTGGCTTGAGGGATGATTCTTCTTCGCCCTTCTTGAGCCTGTCTGCTATGCTGAAAATCGCTTCTATCTTCTCCCTTGAAAGGTCGTCTATGCCCAAAAAATTCTGCATTGCATCACCCAAATATAGAACCGAAGCCGAATTCGGCCTTCGACCTTTCGTCTTCAACCGCCTCTATTACTTTACGCTCATCTTCGGGATTGAGCCTTGATATGCTGCTTATATTTGACTTGAGCTTTTTCTCGGCGCTCTCCATGAATTCAGGCGAAGCATTTATGTAAAGGTAATATTTGCCTTTATCGAGGTTTAGTGAAACGCCGTCCTTGAGGACGTAGTCCTGCCTTGCGAAGATTATGTTTGCGTCCTTGTCATCCCTAAGCTTCTTAAGATCATCTTCAGTAAGATTCTTGTCGAGATACGGGTCGTATTCCAGCATCTTCTTTAGGGCTGGCAGATCAGCAATGTCGCAGGAATAAACTCTTGCCACCATAAGCATCAGATTCAAGAGCGCGTTATTGCTCTATGAGCTTGGCGTTGACGCAGCCATCCCTACCGAGCCTGTTTAGGATTACCGCCTTGCCAAGGTCGGTTTCTATTATTGAGCCTTTGGTCATTATGTTAAGCCTTGCGAAATTTCTGTTGTCTTTTGACTCTACAACGCCCTTTATCTTGGCTTTTTTGAAGCCATCTTTAGTCAAAACATTCGCAAACGCCGCGACCTTGAGCTTTTGCCTGGAGCTACCACCCCTGCTTCTAACGTTTTTCAGTACATTTTCTTCGCCAGTTTTTGTGGCTATGAAGTAGCCGCCGATTTCGTGCCTTCTCTTGTCTCTGCGTTTGCCTATAAGTTTGCCGTTTCCAGCATTCTTCCTATCTGATTTTACATGAAGTTGTACGCCGAATTGAGCCATTGTATCGCTTCTTATTTATTATCCGTAAAGGTTTATTAAACTTTATGCCGAAGAGACCGCATTCAAAACGACCGACAGCAGCGACGCCTTGTTAGCTTCAAGAAGCGATAAAACTTGCACACAGACCGAGGCTCGCTCTGGCTACTGCTTTTAGGTGATTTTCTTTTAAATATATAAATATTGATTGAGTGTTATTGTTACGCAAGTACATTACACGCTTTGCAAAAGTGGTTAGCGATGTCTGTACCAGATATAGAAAAATTTTTGTTCGATGAAAGAAGCAGGCCTTTGGCGTTCTTATGCAGCTCCGCAAGGAGCGTCAATGATATGATTACATGGATAGAAGGCAATACTAATGGCGAACAGTTTGTGCAAATCTTCAGGCATGACGAGGCCATCATTGATTTGCTTTTGCCCGCTTATCTGAATGCGGTCGAAAGATACAAATGGGGCATGCTTAGAACAAAGGATCTGGCGCACGAGATGCTCGTGCTCGTTGCAAGGACTTTTGATACGCACAAAGCAATATCCAGCTTTGGAGCGGATTCGAATTCTGAATTTATTGCCTTTGCTGCTGGCGGCCCGATTTTTGAAAAATTCTCAAAGGAGAATTCCGTTAAAGCAATCAAAGAATACAAGCTTGCGCTCTCAGAGGATGCCGCCTCTGAGATTAACTCGTTTCTGCTAATGCAGAAGTAGGTACGCTGATGAAAACGCGGCAGCGAAACCGACTAGAGCTACAAGAAGCCAAGTGGCCACTATCGCAATCAGAGGTCCTTTCAGGAGCAGTCTGCTTTTGTAGCCTATTCCGGCTCCGTATATGCTTGACGTGTATGTCTGTGTGTTTGATATTGGCACGCCAAGCAGAGTGCCCACCTCGACGGCTATCATTGAAGAAACCTGCGTATTTATGGTATCGATGTATCTCAGCGGCATTATCTCGTTGCCCATGCGCCGAAGCTCGCCGCCGCTCAGAAAGACTGAGCCGATTATTATCGCAAGCGCGACTATCAGGAAGTGGTATGGCGAGTTAGGCACAGCCGCATATAGAAAACCGAGCGTGTTTGCGCCCAAAGTAAATGCTGTTAGGAAGGCTGCCACTATGGCTGCGAGCCTTATGGCTCTGAGTTTTGCCCATATCCCCTTTGCAGGTATTTTTTTAGAGGCTTTCGTTGCCGAGAAGGCTATGGCCATCGACAAAAGCGAACCTATGATCCAGAATATTAGCATAATCGCTATGAAGGATGCATCCATTTTTAGACCAGAAGCGAGGCTTATGCCAATCAGTATGCTGGCAAAGCTTATGGATAACGATTGAGGCACCCTGAATCTGTGCGCTATTATGAAAATGACGTTTGCTATGGCAAACGCAAGAAGGATCAATGTTTCGCTTTTATACGGCATCAGCGCAGTTATGCTCCCGCTCAGAAAACCGCCTTGAAAGTAGATTCCAGCTATGTATCCAAGCGCTGCTACGGCTATGCCTGTAGTCTTCCTTACGAGCCTGCCAGATATTATGCTGCCTGAGCAAGCGGCAAGATTGTTTCCAGAAACGAGCGCCACAAGCAGAAACAGCAGAGCCAAAACCGCCAATCCTATCAGTGAATCATCTCATTATCGATGACATTATTGTCATAAATGCATCTGCCGCATCTTCGCAATTGTCCAGAATGTCATCAGCTTTGTGGGCTAGCTCAACTACATGGTAGAAATCCTTAAAGTCAATCTTATGCTTGTACGCATAGTCGAACATTCTGTCCTTTATTTCGTCGCCGGCTTCTTCTATGGCTTCTATCTTCATCCTTTGTCTGCCTATGAAGCCCATGTCGTCGCCGGATTCCATCTTCTTTAAATGATCAAGCGCTTCTGCGGCAAGCTTGTTAAGCTGAAGCAGGCTTTTACTGCAGTATGCGAATACCTTCCTGCTGGGCTTGTACCTCATTATCTCCCTGGAAAGATTATATATAGAGTCTACTATGTTATCCTCTTTGTCGAGCATCTCTATCATGTTGTCTATTAAGTTAGGGGCTATTGCACCGGATGATACTGCGTTTGCTATTTTGAATTCTTCGCTGTCAGACTTCTTTTCGAGGTCCCTGATCTTATCGCTATTGGCATAGCTGCTTATTGTTCCTGCAAGAAGGCCATTTGCCTCAATCGCTATGTCTATTATCTTTATGTTTTCCTTGAGTATTTTCTCATCGCCGCCCATTAGGACTTTTTCGAGTATGCCCATTACGTCGCCTCTTCATTGTATTCTGCATTTAAGATTTTATGTATGGTTGCGGCCTTTTTGGAGCCTATCTTGTCTACGCTCTCAAGCTCCTTTGCTTCCGCATTCGCTATGTTTCTTATGCTTCTGAATTTTTTGAGCAATGCCATCGCCAGCTTTGGGCCAACGCCCTGCACAGATTCCAATATGAGGAGCTGCCACTGAAGCAATGTGTAGGCTTTTTTCATGCCGACAAGCCTGGGCTCTCTTTTGCCATCGCTCTGTTCCCTTCTCGCTATGGCTTCTATTATATCCGCAGTTTCTCCGGAGCTGTCAGATACAATAACCTGTATGCCATAATCCAAGTATGCCTTCAGTATCGCGCCCAAGATGACTTTTTGGGAAAGGCGGAATCCGTCGTTTAGCTCTATCAGCAGTATGGGCTTTGAGAAGCTGTTTTTTAGCCTCTCTAGCTGGTCGAAAAGCCTTGCGTTCATTATGGAGTTTTCGAAATCAGAAGCGGTCTTCCGCTCTATGCATGCTCTGTCAGAAACGATGTAGTCGCCTACCGGCAGCTGTGCGACCTCTATTGCAATGTCTTTGTTTGAGAGCGCTTCTATTATCTGAAAGTTTCTTTCTCTGTTATCTATTATTATTTTAACCTGGTCCTGCATAGTTTTTATTTGTGCGCAAACAAATACAAATATATGCGGTAATTGCTTGTCAATGAAGCGCAGCAAGAGGAAAAGGCCGAGCAGAGAAGAATTCATGCTCAACGAGCAGGTAAAGATAGAGGAAGGTGTCTTCGAAAAGAGAACAATGCTGAAAATAGCAGATCTCTTCACCCACGGCGTAATATCAAGACTGAATTTTATCATAGCGCGCGGCAAAGAAGCAGATATATACCTTGCGAATGCCGGCAGTAAGATCGGCGAGAGTATTGTTGTAGTAAAGATTTTCAGAGTTGAGACATCCCTATTTGATAGGAGAATCGATTATATAGTTGGCGACCCGAGATTCGGTAAGATAAAGCACAGCATGCGTGCAATCGTAGAAGAATGGTGCAAGAAAGAATATATAAATCTCAAGATGGCTGAGGAAGCTGGTGTTCACGCCCCAAAACCCTACATGTTCAGCGGCAATGTCTTGGCGATGGAATTCATAGGCAATGACAGCGTGCCAGCGCCAACGCTAAAGGAAGCGCTTATAAACAACCCGAATGACATCTTAAAAGAGATAATCGATGATATAAGGAAACTCTACAAGGTAGGTATAGTCCATGCAGATATAAGCGAATATAACATACTTGTAAAAGATGGCATCCCTTACATGATAGATTTTGGTCAGGCTGTATCAGTAAAACACCCAAAAGCCGAGGATTTACTTAAGAGGGATGTTTTCAATATCGTCTCATATTTTAATAAAACCTATGGACTTAATGCCGATCCAAGCATTGAACTTGAAAGCGTAACGAATTATAGCAAGGAATAAATACCTGCATGCACAATGTAGAACAAGGGAAGGTGTGCCTTGTGGGGAACAGCAAGGGCATAGTAGATAAGCTGAGGCTGCTTGAAAGGAAGGATTTAACATCTGAAACCCATATGAAAAATGACTATGAAGCTGTTTTTAAGGATGTGCTGCTTGAGTTCAAGGGAAATGGTGTAGAGGCTTATTATGAGCTTTTCACATTTCCGTTGCAAAATAAAAGGGGCTATCTGCCTGACTTTACGACAAACCTTACAGTTGATGGGAAGCTAGTCATTATAGAGGAGCATGCGTCTTTAGACGCTGAATTCCTTGAAAAAATTGGCGAGTTCAGGGACCGCTACAAGATATACATGATAGTAGGCACCAAAAGCACCGTCGATGTATACACGAACCAGGGGCTCAGTATGGCAAGTTATATGGACGAATTTTGGTACGTGCCAAACAACATAAAAGCAAACATAGAAGCTAAGACTTCAAAGGACGCACTCCGTTCCCACATTAACGAGCTGATGAAAAAGGTACAGATTCTTGACAGAAGCGCGCTTGCTGAAGTCTTGTACAAATTAATAAGAAATGTTTCCCCGAATGTGCTGGCTATGGCAAAGAACTAGGGCACGTTGTAGCCCTTTTGTTTGAGAAGATCTTTGTCCATAAGGCTGTAGCGCCATATTATGTCGCCACGCTTGTCGCTCTGCACGACCCATGGCTGGACCAGTACTATGTCGCCCTCTTTTACCCAGAAGAGCCTCTTGAATCTGCCCGGTATGGAGCAAGTACGTTCATTACCGTCGCTGCACAACACAAGAAAGTTGGCTGCACCAAGCGCCTTTGAGACTCTGCCTAAGACTTCATTGCCTCTAGGAAACTTTAATGTATTGGTAACTTGTTGTGGCATCATATTAGCACTAATAATTCTTAACAGTATATCTCGCGCCACATGCCTCGCAGATTATTGTGACGAAGCCGTGCTCTGTCGATTCCACGTGCGTGTCTGGCTTGTGGCACTCCTTGCATATCACATACGTATTGAAATATTTTTCTATTTTTGCGTTAAGCGTTTCCTGATTCACTCTTGCATTTATCACAAGCCTGTCCTGCTCCATGTTGACTGGCACGGCAAGCTCTTTTGTAAGGTACTTCATAATGTCACGCTCCTCCCTCCTTGCAGCCTTGACTATTTCTGAGAAGTTTCTTATGATTGTCTTGCTTCCCTGTATTATTGAATCGACTTTTGGTATCTTGAAATCTACGTTCTCAGCTGAAAGGTGAGGCAACTCTTCGAAAGCTCTCCCTAGCAGTTGTTCGTATGATTCGTCCATAACATTGCCTTAAAATTGATAATAGTAGATGTACTTAATATTATTAATACTTAGCTTGACAATTAGTTAATGCAGCAGTAAGGCGGGAAGCTAGGGGTTTCCCACAACGCAAATCCCCTTCATGGCGTGCCGCATGCTGGCATTGTGACATGCATGCATGCAAAACATACGCAGAGGCGTTGAGATTCTGCCTTTGGTGATGGGCTTGCATATGAACCAGGCCAGGCCGGAAGGAGCAACCTTAAGTGTGCAAGGCTATGCTCTAAAGATACAGGATTGAGCTGATGCGGATGCCTCTTGCGTGCCTTGCATGCTGCTGCGCCAGCTTCTGCTGCGCGTGCCGGGATCGCCTAGTGGTAAAGAAATTCACTAAAGGGCGGCAGCCTGCTAAGCTGTTTGGCTAGAAATGGCCTCCGTGGGTTCGATTCCCACTCCCGGCGCTTTTACCGTTTGCGATTGCATTCAGATACATTCTTATTTTTGATTTTGCATAGCAAATCATGGCAATATTGGTTGACATAAGCATAATACCGATTCCGAGCAATAGCACCAGCGCTTCCAAATACGTGAAGAAAGCTATTGAGATAATCAGGAAAAGCAAATTGAAGTACTATCCTGCGCCTGCAATGACCACAGTAGAGATAAATGATTTCTCTGAACTCGCAAATTTGCTCAGGCAGCTTTATGCAGAGATACTTGGAGATGATGTAAAGCGCATGGAAACGATACTGAAAATAGACGTCAGGATAGATAAGGAGAATACTCTTGAAAGAAGACTTGCTGCGATAAGATAATATATAACTTGTAGATAATTCGATTCTGAATAGTTGGATTTTATATTCTTAAACGGTTACATGCTTCAAAAGCAGTGATACCGATCAATTTTAGATAGCTGATAGAGATTCGTGCAGTCTCGCTTCTGCCTTTGCAAGCGCTTCTCCGTTGCGACTAATATAATGCTTTAAAATTTATAATTTTTATATGCAAATAATTCGCTTGGTTTTAGAGCCTTTAAGCTACCATGATTCTATTCTTTCCCTGAGCTTGTAGTACTCGTTCCACAGCCATTTTGGAAATCTCTCTCCAAAGCTTTCAAAGAAAGGCTTTACCTCGTCAAGCTCCTTTATCCAGCCGGCCTTGTCGAACCTGAAAAGCTTTTCGAAGTCAGCTTCGCTTATGCTGCCCCTGTCAAAGCTTTCTTTGCTAGGCAGAAATCCTATAGGGCTTTCTATCGCTTCGACATTGCCGCTTATCCTTTCTGTTATCCACTTCAGCACGCGCATGTTGTCGCTGTATCCCGGCCAAATGAAACTGCCGCTTTCGTCCTTCATAAACCAGTTTACATTGTATATCTTTGGTTTGTGCTCCAACTTGCTCAGCACTTTGTAGAAGTGATCGAAGTAGTCAGCCATGTTGTAACCGCAGAACGGCCTCATCGCCATCGGATCGTTTCTGACCACGCCGACTTTGCCCATGACAGCTGCGGTAGTCTCAGCCCTAAGCATAGCGCCAATCAAGACACCATGCTCAATGCTGTAGGCTTCATACACAAGGGGTATAAGCGAGCCCCTTCTGCCTCCGAAAAGCATCGCATCTATCTTAAGCCCTGAAGGCGAGCCGTAGCTGCTCGAGAGGCTTGGATACTGCATTATTGGCGTCGTGAACCTGGAATTGGGATGCGCAGCCGGCCCTTTAAAAACGGCGTTTCCCTGCCAGTCGAGTAGGCCGCTTGGCATATTGTCGCTAAGGCCTTCCCACCACACGGTGTTGTCTTTTGGATTGAGCGCCACGTTGGTGAATATTGTGTTGCTTTTTATGGTTTTCATGGCGTTTGCGTTTGTACGATAGTTTGTGCCAGGCACAACCCCAAAGAAGCCGTATTCAGGGTTAGTGGCTCTGAGCTCTCCCCCAATTATCTTGAGCCAGGATATGTCGTCGCTAAGAAGTTTTGCGCTCCAGCCTTTGTAGTCTGGAGGAGGAGATATCATTGCAAGATTGGTCTTGCCGCTTGCACTCGGAAACGCGCCAGTTATCCCATAGCTTTTGCCGTTTGGGTCTGTAACTTCTATTGCCATCATGTGCTCTACTAGCATATCAGTATTGCGGGCCCAATAGCTTTCTATCCTGAGGGCTTGACATTTCTTGCTCAGAAGCGCGTTGCCGCCGTATGCGGAATTTACTGTTATTATAAGCTTTTTGCTAGGGAAGTGAGCGATGTATTTTTTAGATGGATCTAGATTGCCCGTAGCCTGCACTCCTAAGACAAAGTCACCACGCTTAATCTGCTCTATTGCCTCTTCGCTTACATTTGCTATTATCATTTGGTTTATTACCACGTATTTGCTGTCGGTTAGCTCTACGCCGCTCTTCGCAAACTCGGATTTAGGCGGACCTAGAAGGTATGGCACCACGTACATGATTTTGTCCTTCATTATGCCCTTGAGTAAGCTTTTGAGGTTCTTTTCCATCTCGTCTTCGTCAGCCCAGTTATTCGTAGGGCCGGCATCGTCCTTGTTTTTAGTGCAGATGTATGTGCTTTCCTCGCTCCTTGCAACGTCGTTCTTGTCGCTTCTGTAAAGATAGGAATTCGGGTACTCCTTTTCGTTAAGTTTTATTAGTTCATGGCTATTGAGCAGTTCCTTTACAAGCTCATCGTACTCGCTCTTTGCGCCTTTAATTATTTTTATGTCGCTAGGCTCCATTATGTTGGCGAACTCCAAAACTTTCTGATACAGGGAACTGCTTATGGCTTTGAGATCCTTGATTTTTTCTTCCAGCGCTTCCATGCGTATCATCTCGCATGCCTTTTGCAGAATTCTTCTATTCTTGTCACGGCTTCGCCGAGCACTTCCTTTTCAGGCAATGCCACTATCCTTATATGACCTGGCGAACCGAAGCCTGAGCCTCTGGTCAGCTGCACGTATTCTTCCAAAAGCAGCCTGCTCACAAATTCTTTGTCATCCTTCAGCCGGAGCGCGTCGAGCCTGATCTTCGGAAACACATAAAACGCACCATGCGGCTCAACCGCTTGCATGTATTCGCTTTTGTTAACTTCACGCGTGACAAAAAGCACTCTTTGCTTTATTTTGTCGCGCAGCTCCCTCACGGATTTGCTGTGCCTATTCTCGTTGTTTATGCCTTCGGCAACCGCGTACTGAGCAGGAGTGTTAGCGGAAAGCCTCATTCTTGCTAGGTCTACAATTTTTTTAAGAAATTCTGTGCTCTTTTCATCTTCTTCCGGCAGAAGCATGTAGCCTATTCTAAAACCTGTCGCGTCTAGATTTTTCGAAGCGCCGTTCAGCACCATATGCGGAATCCCATTTGCCACTTCGGAGACGCTTGCAAAATTACCACCGAATATAAGCTCGTCGTATATTTCGTCGCTTATTAGGAAGAGGTCGTGATTTTTCGCTATTTCTACAATTTCTTCGAGTGTTCCTTTTTCCAAGACGCCTCCCGTGGGGTTGTTGGGATTTGTAATGAGCATATATTTCAGTCTGCGCGCCTTTTTCACGACCCGCTCTAGAGCGTCAGTGTCTATGGACCAGCCTTTGTCTTCGTCATAATCGGCAAATGAAGCGGTGCCGCCGACTATGTTAAGGTATGGCAGGTACGAAGGGTAGTATGGTCTTATTATAACTGCGCTGTCGCCCCTGTCTATAAGGGCCGTGTTTATGAAATAAAGGGCTTCGCTCAATCCTTGCGTTATGACTATTCTGCTTGGGTCCACGTCTGTGCCGTAAAGCCTTTTGTGCCTCTTAGAAACGGCTTCGCGAAGCTCGGGAATGCCTTGCGAATCTGAATAGAAAGTGCGGTTGCTCTTCAGGGCTTTAATATAAGCGTTTATTATGTAGCTTGGCGTGCTGAAATACTTTGCCGGATCGCCTGTATTAAGCTTTATGACTTTTTTGCCAGCCTTTATGAGCTGCGCTGCTATGCTGTCGTCTTCCCTGATTGGACTTGCAGCAAATTTGCTCGCCTCGGAAACGAACATTTCACCACTAATCGCAGCGATCCCGTCGCACATTCGGGAAGCGCCACTGCGAGGGTTGAGCATTATGAACTTGTTGTGCTATCCGGGTTATAGAATTTTATCGGCAACCAATATTTATATACTTATATATGTGGTTTAGACCGCAGCGATCTACCGTTGCCGCATGAAAAGTATTTTATTAGGAGCATGACATAATTATATGATGCAAGCCAAGAAATCAAGAGATTACGAGGCATACGCAGTCTATGGATTTATCCTCTTCCTAGCCAGCATTATCTTTGCAATTTTGATAGATTTGATACTCACGCGCCTTTCAGCTGGCATTGACGAAAAGCTCAGCATCGAGCTTATTGTAGTGATTGCGTTCGGTGCGACGATAATAGAAGTCCTTGGCAAGAGCGTATTCTTATATATAACCAGCAGCGGGATAAAAGCAGAGGCCTCTCCGATAAGAAAGCTGATAAGAGCCATAGGCTACATAACCCTGTTCTTTGTGGCGCTTTCTGTGATTGGAGTCAACGTGACCGCCGCACTCATCAGCGCAGGTTTTCTTGGCGTGGTGCTCGGGCTTGCTGCGCAGTCTACCCTTGGAAACCTTTTTGCGGGCCTCGCGATCATCCTTGCAAAGCCTTTGGAACCGGGCGATTACATAACGTTTGTCACCTGGCAGTATGGTGTTTTGCCTCCGACATTTCCGCATGATAAGCTGCTGCCAGGATTTTCTGGAACAGTTGACGAAGTAGGACTCATATACACCAAGATGATCGGCGAGGACAATACTCCAATATACATTCCAAACAGCATAATAAACCAAGCACTTATTCTGAACCACAGGGAAGCCAAAAAAAGGACGGTAAAACTCACCTTTGATGTGAGCAAAAAAGTGAAGCTTGAGATTTTGGAAAAGAGAATAAGCGAACTTCTTTCAAGAAAAGGGCTTGAGAAATTCTCTAAAATCAGCCTCGAATATGTTGGCGATACCTCCTACAGGGTGTCTTTGTATATAAGCGCCGGCTGGAGCGCACATGAAGAATCTGAAATGCGTGGGGAGATACTGAAGGAGGTTTATAAGGTAATAGCAATGCTCGAGAGGACGAGATGATGCGCGGGGAAGACCTCGATAACATAATGGATGTGCTGAATGAGGAAGAAAAAAGGGACAGCGGCTTTTACGCGCGGCAAGTCGCTGGGAAAGGCAGGATACTGGTGGGTCGCGTGGAGCATTTTTACGACAAGATAAATGTCGCAGCGATAAGGCTCGAGAAGCCGCTTAAACTAGGCGACATAATAGAGATAGGCACCGAAGAAGACGCGATAAGACAGCGCATAACGAGCATGCAGATAAACAGAAAGGACGTTGACGAAGCCGTTGCTGGCGATGATGTCGGAGTAAAGCTAAAACACAAAGTCGAAGAAGGTAGTAGCGTATATAAGATAATTTGAGGCGTGGCAATGCCAAAGACGAATGGGGCACTGTCGGATTACAAGATAGTTTCAAGCTACAACGCAGCCGATTTGTCTAGCAGCATAGCGAAAAAACTCTCCAAAGAGCACGGCACCGTTGAGCTCACAGAATTTCCAGATGGAGAATTCAAGATAAGGTTTGACGAAGATTATAGGAATTCCAGAGTATTGCTAGTACATAGACTTTATCCTGAAGCCAGCCGCAGCGTAGTGGCTCTGCTTTTCATGCTCCACAAGCTGGCTGAGAACGGCAATTCAATTGACATCTTCATACCTTACTTTGCATTCGGCAGGCAGGACAAAGAGTTTATAGGAGGAGAGGTCGTGTCTGCTGCGGCGCTGCTTCAGCTACTCCGGAAATACGGCGTGAAGAGGGTTTTCACATTTGACATGCACAGCAGGAGTGCAACCAACGTATCAGGATTGGAAGTAATCGATATGCCTACAGCGGCACTGCTTGCAAAATACGTAAATTCTGCGGTGAAAATGAAAAGCAAGATTGTCGTGGCGCCGGACAGGGGCGCAGAGGGGCGCGCAGCCGAAGCCGCAAATGAACTAGGGTGCGACCACATTTCGCTAGAAAAACGTAGGGACAGATATACTGGCGAGGTTTACACAAGCGAACCCGCTGAGAATTTCTCTGGCAAAGACGCTCTAATCATCGATGATATAATATCTACAGGAGGCACCGTAGCAAACGCTTCTTTGATGCTAAAAAAGAAGGGCGCAAATGCCGTTTACGTCGCGTGCACGCACTATCTTTATTTGGCAGATACTGAAACAAAGCTCTTTAGCTCAGGAACTGATAAAATATTTGCTACCGATACAATAAATGGCAAATTCTCAAAGGTTGGAATCGCAGATGAATTTGCCAGCTTTTACGCGAAAAGTTTATGAGCGCTGCTGTATATATTTGTTTGCAATTGCGTATACTAACTACGGTTGGGATTTATGCAGGAATTCGATGGATTTGTTGATGATATAAGGAACCTTGGCGGGATAGCGTTCATAAAACTGAATACGGCAACAGGATACAGACAGGTAACGATAAACAAGAAACTCGCTAGCAAAGAGCTGCTCGATTCTTTAAGCAGGCTTACGCGGCAGTCTTGCATACGCGTCTTCGGTTCGGAGAGGCCCGACCCCACAACGAAGGGTAGGATGGAGATAGTACCTACTTCGATAGAGATATTGAGCATTTCTGGGGAACCGCTTCCGCTGGACCCTTCAGGCAAAACGCCGGCCCTTCTTGACACAAGATTAGAGTGGCGCGCACTCGACCTCA
>JAVZVY010000004.1:0-40318 GCA_038878295.1 Candidatus Micrarchaeaceae archaeon
CTCCTGAAGCTTCTGTAGCCGTAGCACATATCAGTATAGTTGGCGTGGAAAAGGGCGTTGACCAAGCCGACGAAGAACTTGTTGCCGAGCTTCCTTATTAGGGGCATGTCCTCTGTGCCGCCACCTATTATGAATCTTGAGCCCATAGCTATGTCGTGGCCAGCTTCTATAGCGGTTATAAGAAGCTTGAGCTCGTTTGCCCTGTGCGAGAGATCCGCATCCATCGATATTATTACAGAGCCCTTGCTTTCCTTTATGCCCTTTACAAGCGCGGAGCCCTTTCCTACATCGTCGTAGATAATCCTCGCGCCAAGGCGCCTTGCTATGCCTGCGGTGTTGTCCTTAGAATGCTTGTCCACCACGATTATCTCGTAGCTGTAGCCGTCTAGCGCCTGTTTTATGTCTTTTATGACCCTGCCTATGTTTCTGGCCTCGTTTAGCGTCGGTATCACAATCGAGACATAAGGTTTTTTGGCTTGCATGTACTGGCCCATTTATTGATATTTGCAGCAATATTTATATATCAGACAACATATTTAATTATCGGTTATTCTAGGTAGCACTATGAGCCTCAAAAAGTTTCTCGGGCTCGGAATGACGGCTTTAATCAGCAATTTTTCCGAGCTTCGCAACCCATACAAGCTCACCTTTGCCATATCGTACTGGTGCAATTCAAGGTGCAAGACTTGCAATATATGGCAGCTTAAGCCAAAAGGTGAGCTCAGCCTAGACGAAATAAGGGAATTCGCTAGGAAAAACACATCTTTCAGGTGGATAGAGATAACTGGTGGAGAGCCGTTCATGAGGAGCGACATAGTCGATATAGTTAAGGCATTCTACGAGAACTCGAAGGGCTTATACATAGTGACTATACCTACAAATTCGCTCACAAACCACGACATGGTCATATCTAAGATAGAGCAGATGCTTGATCTTGGGCTTCCGAGGCTTTCAATAACAGTAAGTCTTGACGGGTATAGAGAACTTCATGATGAGATAAGAGGAGTAAAAGGGAACTATGACAAAGCCATAGACATGTTCAAAAGACTCAAAGAACTAAAAAAGGAACATAAAAACTTGTTCTTCGTCTTCGGCTACACAATGAGCAGCATGAATCAGGGCATGCTTGAGAGAACATATGAAGAGGTGAAGAAAGAGATACCAGACATAACTTACAATGACTTTCACATAAATGCTGCACAGCTTTCTGACATCTATTACAGCAACACGAATGCAAATATACTGCCCAATGCAGCGGCAATGGCTGAAGAGGTCACAGCTTTTATAAAAAAGAGACGCTTTGAAATTGGATCTATACCAATAATAGAAAGAACTTTCTTGAAGCTCCTTGTAGAATACCTCAAAACTGGGAAAAGCCCGATCAAAAGCAGGAGTTTGGATGCATCGCTGTTCCTTGACAGCTACGGCAACGTATATCCTTCAATAATGTGGAGCAGGAAAATAGGCAACATCAGGGATTTTGGATACAGCCTTGAGGGTCTGTGGCACAATGATGAGGCAAACGCCGTAAGGAAGATCATAAATGAGGGCGGAGAGCCGCAGAGTTGGACTGCATGCGAAGCGTATCAGGCAATCGTTGGCGATGTAAAAACTATGATTAAATAAATTCTTAGCGCCTCAGTCTCATCAGAGTAGCGCTTTTCCGCAAAGTTTAATAAACGGTAAATTCAATTTATTTTGAGATTTTATGTATGTTCTTGGAGTCTGGGATGGCCACGATTCTGGAGCAGCTCTGCTCGAAGACAACAAGATAGTCTTTGCAGCGAATGAGGAACGATTCACAAAAAGGAAGCTCGAAGTTGACTTTCCATACAACTCGATAAAGGCCGCACTCAGCTTTGCTGGGATAAAGCCAAAAGATGTAAACGTCGTAGCGTTTGCCACTACGGAATTCACAAAAACGCTTGAAAGGATAATGCCTTATTCGAAGGAGTACTACTATATGTACAGAAGGAGGAAGATGCTCAGACCTAGCTTTGACAATCTTCGCCATTATCTCAAATACACAATGACTCAGATTGGCGTACTACCCTTCTGCACAGAAATAAGCAAAGCTATAGTTTCTCAGAATCTAAAGCATGCTGGTTTTGAGGATTTTAAGATTTATGCTGTTGACCACCATACGGCGCACGCCGCAACTGCAGCGTTTGCATCTGGTTTCAAGAAGTCGCTCGTTGTGACTCTTGACGGACTTGGGGATGGGCTGAGCGGCTCCATAAGCATTCTTGAAAATGGGAAGCTGGAGAGGCAGCATGCATTGCCCGCTAAGAATTCTATCGGCATCTTTTACGAGCAGGTTACTAACATACTTGGCATGAGGGAGCTCGAGGACGAGGGCAAAATAATGGCGATGGCCGATTATTCTTATCCGTTCAAGTTCGAAGAGAACAAGCTTAAGGATTTCTTCAGGGTCGATGGCATAGACATAATAGCAAAATATTCGCATGTTAAGCAGTTCAAGATGCTTGACGCAATAAGCTGGGGGACTCCTAGGGAACAGTTCGCGTATATGGCGCAGCAGCTGCTTGAAAATGTTCTGCAAAAATTCTTTGAAAACGCTTTGGACGAATTTGGGATAGGCGACGTAGCTATAGCCGGAGGCACCATGTCAAACGTAAAGGCTAACATGAAGATAAGGAAGCTTGAGAAACTCAAAAGATGGTTCGTGTTCCCGCACATGGGCGATGGCGGCATGGCCATGGGCGCGGCCATGTATGCGAATTACATGCTTAACGGAGTAAGCGCGTACAAATTCGACGACGCGTATCTTGGCCCTTCTTACACTGAAAGAGAGATAGAGACGGCGCTGAAGAAGGCTAAGGACCTGACATACGAATATGACAGCGCAAAAAGTTCCCATGCGGCGGACCTGATAAATGACGACAACTATGTCTTCTGGTTCCAGGGCAGGATGGAATATGGGCCGAGGGCGCTCGGCAACAGGAGCATACTTGCGAAGGCTTCGTCTGAGACTGTGAAAGACAGGCTTAATCTCTACGTTAAAAAGCGAGAATGGTTCCAGCCATTCGCCCCTTCAATGCTAGTAAGCAATGCTGAAGACCTGCTCAAGGACGTAAAAGGTTACGACAGGTTCATGACAATGGCTTACGAAGTAAAGGAGGACAAAGCGGATCTCATGCGCTCTGTAATGCATGTAGACATGACCGCAAGGCCGCAGATGGTCGGCAACGAGAATAAAGACTACAAGCTCCTCCTTGAGAAGATTGCGAAGAGCATAGGCTACGGTGTAGTTTTGAACACGAGCTTCAACATACACGGCATGCCTATAGTGATGAGCCCGGAAGACGCGATAGACACAATGAAGAAAACAGGCACAAGATACATGTTTCTAGGCGATTATTTCGTGGAAAACAAAAAGGCAGTTACATGATCTGGGGCTACGTGGTCACTGCTGCAATTGCGGTTTCTTTTTTAGGGCTCATCGTATCGCTGTTCTTGGCGAGGCGCGATATTAGGAAGTCAATGGCAGGAGTAGGCAAAGCTTCGTCGCTTGCTCTGATTGCAATCATCGTGTTTTTCGTGGTGTTTGCGCTTAACTTTGTCAAGCCTGTAGAGCAATTGTATTTTGACGAGAACATTTACCAAGGCGTCGCACTTAACATACTAATGCACGGAAACGCATTGTGGTGCCAGTATGGCACAGGCTACCTGCACAACTGCTTTGCCAACGCTGTTTATCACGATCCCGTTGAAATATCATTCTTCTTAGCAGTGGCCTTCGCGATCTTTGGCATAGGCACGACTACCGCATACCATGCGCAGCTTCTTGTCGGCGCGCTCTCGATTGTCGCGGTTTTCGGACTTGCTTATGTGATATTCAAAAGAAATGACATCGCTGTTGCGTCGGCCTTTGCGTTTACGCTGATGCCTATGCTCTTTATATGGTCTAGGACGCAGGCCGATCCTGACTTGTACTTCATGCTTCTTTCAACTATTGCGTTCTTCCTTTTTGCGGTGTTTGCTGAGCATACAAACAGGAAGACGCTGCTGGCATTCATGTTCAGCCTCATACTTGCAGTGTATGCCAGATCCGAAGCTGTGCTGCTGGTGGTTGTATTCGCCATACTCATGTTCGCATTTGGCAAAGATGGAATTAGGGAGACAGCAAGCAGCAGGCTGCAAAAAGTGGTCTACACGATAAATTCTGATACCAAAACCCTGCTCGTTTTTCTGGCTTTCATCATGCTGATGATCCCCCAAGTTTATTACCTTGCATCAGAGCTGCAGTCGCCTTCATATGGGCAGCCCTCAAACCAGAGCATCATCTCGTTGTCAAATTTTGCAGAGAATCTAGTACCAAATATTAACTTCTTTTCCGGTGCGTATAACAGCATTTATGAATACCCTGTCGTTTTTCCATGGGAAACCACGATGCTTGCAGCGATTGGCTTCGCCTTTTTAGTTTTTTATTCAAATGAGAGGAATAGGTTTTCAGCTTTGCTTATGCTCGGTCTGTGGATCCTTGTTTACTTTCTGTTTTATACTTCGTTTTACGCCGGCGCCGTAACATATGGCGTCGACAGCAGATTTATGCTTCAGGTACTTCCAGGTATAGCGATACTCGCTGGGGTGGGCATCGCCGAACTTAGCGTTGTTTACGGAGGTCTTATCCGCGGGCTTTGCATAAAGCGCAAATTTAGGATTAAGAGAATCAAAAAGGTTCGGTATGCGCAAGCGTGTACATATGCAGCGTTTGCAGCGGTTGTATTCGCATCGCTGCTCGTGCCGTTCGCGCTGCTGCTTCCGCTCACTGCGATTGCGCCAGGAAACATGCCGCAGCAGGGGGTTATACTTCCGGCAATCAATTTCTTCTACGCAAATTATAGCAAAGTGCCTGCGGATTGCCTTGTTTTTTCTTTCACTCCAGACATATGGTACGAAGTAAACAGGAGTTCTGCTCAAATAGACTATCTTGGCTCTTCCGATGCAAACTTTACAGATACTCTAAAGAGATACAGCTGCTTTGTCTTTGACTACGGTTACTGGTGCCTAGTGCCGCCGTATCACAACACCACATGCAAATATGCATTGGAGGACTACAAAATGAAACTGCTTTCGCAGGGGCCAGAAACTCCGGCTGGCGATGCTCCCGCGTTTTACATGATTCTCAATTATACAGACTAGCGCTTGCGACGGTTCTCTTTTTTCTTTGATGTGCGAATTTTCCTTGACAAGAATGCGGATCGCACTATAAACAGTATCACTATGACGATTACCGCAGCAGCTGCATAATATATGAGGCTTGTTGCATTGAAAATTGGGCTGCTGCTCTGCTGGGATATCACTATGGTTGCGAGAGCTGCATAATTAGCGCCGTTTAATCTGTAGTTTAGGGCTACGCCGCCGCTGTACGAAGCCGAAGCTTCCGGCGACCTTACCATAAACGTTAGGTTTTTTCTTTCGTATGGAAGCAGAGTAACGGTGTAGCTCGCGTTCGTTAAGTAGCTGAATCCTGGCGGTAGTATAAGTGATACGTTTGTGATTATGTTCTGCTGCACAGCGCTGAAAATGCTTGCGTTTATGGTAGATACGCCCTTCGATGTGGATGTCGAAACTGTGGCATATATCTGTGAAGTGGCTGGTTTGCCTACAGCTATAAGGCATGGAAACACCGCGGTGAACGTGCTGGAGCCCTGCTGATAAGACGCAATAAAGTACATCACATAGCTCCCAACCAATGACAGATTGGCAATAGGTATTTTTACGTTCGCGCTTGTTCCCGGATTTAAAACCGACACGTTGTATGTGCTGCGAGGCATAGATGCATTGAGTATTCTAGGGCTTAACACTATAGAATACGCGCTTGTGTTACCGCTATTTGATAGAGTAAAGTTTATTGCACCATCTATAGGATATGTGCCGCAAGTTCCAGAAAGCACAACTGTGCCTGCATGTAGCGTGCCAAACGCAAGCAGCATAGCAAGCATCAATACAAAAGGCTTCATGAAACCACTTGCTGGATGCATAATGCACCGAAACGTGAAATCCCTGCAGTGTATTATAAGCGATGCCTACGAGCAAATTGTTTGCTTCAGTAGGAATAGTCAGAAAAAGAATAAAAGGCTAACTGCTGCGGTCAGCGAAGTACTTCTTGTAGGATTTTGGCTTCATCACGCCAACAAAATACATGAACGACGCATCCGGATTTGTCTGCGCACCGCAGGAATATATGTCGATCGTCGCGTACGCGCTTTCTGGCCATGTGTGCAGCGCAATGTGGCTCTCCTTGATCAGGGCTATTATTGATACACCGCCATTGTTTGGCGAACCCTGAATCTTGAACTGTTTCTTCATTATGCTTACTATGTGCATGTTGCCTAACTCAGCCGCCTTAATTGTTGCGGCTTCAAGCGCAGCCATGTCTGTAAGTATTCTATTGTCTATTCCATAAAGGTTGCCGTATACGTGCTTGCCTACGACTCTACCGTAACTTTCCTGTACTTGAATCGTTTCCTCTTTAATCGATCTCTTCATTTTATCACATATGCGTGAGAATTATATGTTTATACTTAAAAATATTTTGCTGTTGATTTTTTATTTGATTACTTGCTAATTCTGACTTTGAAAAAAATAGCCTATTGTCAAATAGGTTAACTTAGCGGCAAGGTAATCTGGCGCAATCATATATGGGATTGGACTGAGCTCCACAACGTCGAAGCCCATCAGATTCTTGGATTTGCCTATGCGCTTTATTAGATCAGAGAGCTCCCTGAATGAGAGACCGCCTGGCTCAGGCGTTCCAACGCTCGGCATTTCGCTCGGATCCAGCACGTCAAGGTCTATGCTCAGATATACGTTTTCCTTTGTGAGGCTTAAGATTTTTTTGGCAAGATCTTCTGCGCTTGTGGTGTGAACCTCTTCTGCGAAGATCACGCGCTCCCTGTCAATATGCTTTGCAGACTCTTCATCTATACTTCTTATGCCAACCTGCACGGGATCGCTGTAGAGCTCTTTTACTCTGGCCATCACAGTAGCATGGGTATACTTGCTGCCGTAGATTTCGTCCCTTGAATCCGTGTGAGCGTCAAACTGTATGACACTCATCTCGACTCCCCTTTCTTTGAATGCGCTTGCCGCGCCGATTGTTATGGTGTGCTCGCCGCCAAGCATAAGAGGCGTCTTTTTGTCGTCTATGATTATGCCTATCTCTTTGCTGATGCTAGCTATCATCTTCTCAGGCGAACTCAAATTTGGCGCAAGCTCATCAAGAGTGTAGATGCCAAGGTCTTCCAAACTCCGCCCCAACTCGTAGCTGTAGAGCTCGATGTTTCGGCTTGCTTCTATTATCGCACGTGGCCCCTCACGCGAGCCCGTTTTGTATGTTGCAGTAGAGTCGTACGGCACCGGCAACACTACTATTTTTGCAGTGCTGTAATCCTGCTTTTCCAATCCAAAGAGATTGCGCTTCGGCATTTGATTTAGAAGCTCCATAGTTACTTTACGGAACAAATTTATAAATACGTTTACAATATAGAAGCCATGAACAAAATCGGAGCGATACTCAGGCTCACAAGGATAGAACATAGCGTCATGCTTATAATTGCGGTTGTTGCGGCTGAGCTTATAGCAAGCCGCAGCTTGCCGGATTATTTTGTGCTGGCACTAAGTCTGATTACACCAATATTCATAAGCATGGCTTCTTTCGCGATAAACGACTATTTCGACATAGAAACAGACAGGCTAAACAAGAAAAGCAGACCACTTGTAACAGGCGCCCTTAAGCCTAAGGACGCTGTCTATGTTACGGTGATAAGCCTCTTGGTAGGGGTAGGAGCCAGCGCGTTGATAAACTGGCAATGCTTCGCAATAGCGCTTGTTTTCGGCGCTTTGGCTATGCTGTACAGCTATAAGTTGAAGGAGGTGCTAATCGTAGGCAACGCGTACATAGCCTTTGCGATGGCTGTGCCTTTTGTGTTTGGAAACTACGTTGTCAGCGCCTCTTTGAACAGTGCCGACATTTGGCTTTTCTTCATGATATTCGTGAGCGGCATGGCGAGGGAAATACATGGCACGATAAGGGATTACGAAGGCGACGTAAAGGTAAGAAGGGCAACTAACCTGCCGAAGATTATTGGGATCAGAGGCGCAGCAATCGTTGCGCTGGCGCTCTACGCGCTGGCCATAGCCATAAGCGTGTTTATTTTTCTATATTTCGCGCCATTCGCCAACAACTTCGCGTACCTTATTCCAATACTCCTTACGGACGCGCTTCTAGCGTACGTTGGCGTTGGCTATGTCTTAATTGACGATAGAAAATTTTACGACAGGTCAAGGAACGTATCGCTCTTGGCGATGGGGTGGGCCCTCGTTGTGATATTGGCTGTGGCTGCTGTTTATTAGCGACCAGCGTATCCGAATTCTTTGCGCAGCATAAGCACGTCTTTTTCTATTCTTTTACGAAGGATTTCCCTATTTCTGGCTACGTATGCGATTTTTGCCCTATCGTCCTTCAGGAGTTTATACAACCGCTCGTTTTTGTCTTGGTATTTGTCAGCTTTGCTTCTGGGTATGAGGTGGAAGTGGAGATGCGGCACTGACCGGCCCGAGTACCTGCCGACCTGCGCTGTGAATACGTACGAATTCGCGCCATAAATCCTAAGCAGCGCAGGGATGACTTTTCTAAGAACCTTGTACAAATCTACTACTTCTGATCTGCTAAGCTTTTCTATGCTTCCGACGTGCCTTTTTGGTATTACAAGAGAATGGCCTGGGAGAGCCGGTGTGATATCGTATGCGACCATCATGAATTTGGTTTCATAATATACCTGATCATAGAAGTCGCTTCTGCAGAAAATGTCCTTGCTCATAGAATCACCTTCTGCTTTTTCGGCTTGAAGGTGTGGAAGCTTCTTGAACGCGCGTTTCTTCGCTTGATCTGAGCATGTAAACAATCAGAAGCACAAGTATTCCGAAAAGGATCGCTGTCATCACCACCATAATCGCATAGAGCTGCTGGATTTGCTGCTCTATCTCATCCAGTTGGCCTGATGGAAGTGCATATGACGGAGCGCTCACCAGAGCCGATGATATGATTTTGTTGTCAGCTGCAAGGGATTTGCCAAGAAGAGACGTAGCGTAGGCATTTTGAAGCAGGCTGTACGCCTTGCTTGAGTTTGACTGCATCCTTGCTTCGTTCAGATAAAACTGAGCCTGCAAAGCGTATTGCTGCGGCCAAATTCCGAATGTGGAATTAGCTACGTTTGCTTCTGAGATGTTGTATAGCTGCGCTGCTGTGAGATTGTTTGTGGTGTTTCCCAGAATGCTTGCATACGTGGCCGAATAAAGCGCGGCAGCGTAGTTGCCGCTTTTGTACTCGTTTTCAGCTGCTTGCAAGTATATGTTTAGACCGTAGTTGCTTGCTGACTGCATAGCCTGCGCGGCATAGCTTTGCAGAGTCGGCGATACCGTGACAGGCGTACCGTTCATGCTTGAAGCTAGCGAATAAAGCTCGTTCGCGGCTTTGCACCATCCGTAGGCTTCGGCGTCGCTACTTAGGGCTTCTATCACTGTGTCTGTGGTTTCGACATTGCTTAGAGCGCCTTCGACGGAGCCTAGCGTTATGTTGGCCCAGTCAGACCTTAGCTCGCCGCCAATTACGTATTGGTAGTTGTTTGCATTGAGCTGCGGAGTGATTGTAGAAGCGCAGTAATTCGATATTTTGGACGTAACATTTGACGCATTCGCTGTTGTGAAGTTGTTAGCGTTATCAAGCACGAATGCATCGCTGTAGAGCAGAAATGAAAAGTCTGCAGCGGTGTAATCGTAGCCTTTTTTGGCTATTTGCATGTATTGGCTCATGAGATTCTGCATCTGGGCTTTTGCCGAAGAAAACTTCGGGCTTATGCTGTTGACGGCGCTGTTTGTGAAGTTAAGAGTGAACCCGGTAAGCGCATTGAACGCGGTTACGTTGCAGTTTGTGCATGTTAGGCTTGCGTTCGGCAATGCATTTACGTTGTAATTTGTATAGATAGAAAAGCCAAGAGGATGAGGCTTGCTGAATCCATAAGCGTAGCCAAGAGCCTGCGAAATGTTTGCAACCTCAACTATAGGTATTGAATACTGCTGCTGCGAAACATAGTAAATGAGATTTTCAAAACTGCCATTTTGTGCTGCAGGCAACATCACGAAGCTTAGATTCTTCGATTTTGCCGCGCCAACCTTGTCGTATACGCCGCCTATCACGCCCACCGAGCCGTCAGGCGATATCGTGCCGCTGAGCGTGAAATTGTGGATGAGCGGCTGGCCTGTGAGAGCTGAAATTGCAAGAATCGTGAAGGCCATTCCTGCGCTGGGTCCAGAAACACTTATGTTCTTGTCCTCAATCGTGTATGTAAAATTGTAATAGTGCTCATTGAGGCCCAGATATGCGGTTGCGTATGCCACGGCCGTCTGCGCAGAAAGCAGAGTGCTTGATCCGACAGATGCTGGTCCGACCACAGATACTGAACCATCGCCACTAGTGACATTTAGGAATATTGTGGTAAGCGTGCCTTGGTTTGTAGAGGTTATTACCGCAGGAGCGAAGATGTATGCGCTGCCAAATGCGGCTTGCGTTGTGTATTGAAATCCCACTGAAAGCAAAAGCGCTGATAAAAATATTTTTGCTTTGAGGTCCATGTGATTTTTTCGCTATTAAAGTATAAATTTCTTTTTGTTATTTTAGCTTTTTTGCACGATGCATAGGCCGGCCAAAGATGCCTTGCTTCATTTGGCAAAATCTGGCAAGGTGTTCTGCATGCCGCGCCTGGGCTTCTTTATTCTATTCATTATGTCAACAATCCCGAAAACGCCATCGTAGCCCGGTATGAGGTTCACATGCCCAGTTCGCATGTTTTCTATGGCTGTTGCCAAACCGCTATCGACTTTTGCAATGCTTTCGATTGGCGCATTTAGGATAACGCCGAACTCGCTGCCGAACTTCTTTATGAGCTCCTCGTATATTTTATCGACAGCGGCTGAGAACTTGCTTTTTTTCAAGACGTATGCTATCGCTTCCTTGAGAGGCACAGCGTGTACGTACGGCACAGCGTCCTTCGGAATGTAGCCAGCAGGCCTGTCGGCAAGGTCCTCTACCCTGTGCATCACGCCTATGACAAGCCTTTTGCCGCATACGGGGCATATGTTGTTGTACTTAAGCGATTCTTCGGGGCTAAGAGAAACGTTGCAGTTTCTGTGACCGTCAAAATGGTATTTGCCTTCCTCGGGATAGAATTCTATGGTCATCTTGAATCTTTTTTTGTCCTTGCTTTTTATTGCGCTTATTATTTCAGAATAAGAAAGCTTTTCGCGCTCTATTTCAAAGACGTTTGCCTCCCTGCCTAGGTTTGGCAACGAATGCGCGTCGCTGTTTGAAACAAGAGCGTACCTGTCGAGTTTTGACAAGCGCCAGTTCATCGGCGGATCAGAGCTAAGACCGGTCTCAAGCGCGTGTATGCGCGCGGCCTGGTCGCCGTACGCGTCCTCTATCGAATCGAAGCCTGATATTGAGCCGAGCACGCCGTAAAATGGCGTCCATGCATGGGCTGGGAAGACAAAGGCGTTTTCGCTTATGCCGTGCATAATTTCTACAAGCTCGGCAGCGCTCATTTTCAGAGTTGGCCTGCCATCTACGCTGAGGTCCCCAAACTTCGACAGAACGTCGTTCGCCTGTTCCGCCACTTCTATGCTGTCTACAAGTATGCAGTTGTGAATCTTTCTTGTCTTGCCGCCGGCATCAAACACGTTTGAAACTTCGACGCTAAGCACGAACCTTGTGTTTTGGCTGCCGTCTCTATAGGCATATAGGCCTTCCTCTCTTTCCTTGAGGTTGTTTTTTATCTCTCTAAGCCACAACGGGTGTGTAAAGTCGCCAGTGCCGAGTATAGAGATGCCTTTCTGCGCAGCGGTGTATGCCATGCTCTGCAGGTCTATGTCCTGGCTGCACGCTCGCGAATACCTTGAATGAACATGCAAATCAGCTATGAATTCCAGCGTACCACCGAGCTACATAAAAAAACAAATCGCGGGTCATTTGCTGGCCTTTACGCCATTCTTCGGGCATATGGCGTTTATGACGCATCTGCTGCACAGCGGCGCTTGCGAGTGGCATATTTTGTGGCCGTGCGACTTTAGCACATAGGCTATGTTGTGCCAGTACTTCTTGTCGATGACCTGCATGAGTTTTTCTTCTATCTTTTCCGGATCTTGGGATTCGGTTATACCTATCCTATAAGAAAGCTTTATCACCCACGTGTCGACAGGTATGCCTTCCACTATGCCGTATGCATTTATTAGTATGGTGTTAGCTGTCTTGCGGCCTATTCCCGGCAGCTCCACGAGCTCGTCCATTTTGTTTGGAACCTTGCCATTGTATTTGTCTACGATTATTCTGCAAGCCTTAATTATGTTTTCTGCCTTTTTGCCTGCGAAACTTACGTTGCCTATGTACTTGAGAAGCTCTTCAGGCTTTGCGCCGGCGTAGTCTTTGGCTGTTTTGAAATGTTTGAAAAGTTCCGGAGTTGCGGCATTGACTACCTCGTCGTGCGTCTGCGCTGAGATTAGCGCCGCAACGAGCAGCTCGATTGGAGTTGAAAAATTAAGGTAATATTTGGCATTAGGGTACTCCTTTTCCAATGCTGACACTGCGTCCCTTATTTTGTCGTCGCTAAGCTGCTTGAAAGCCATTTTATCAGCCCAATTTGTAGCCTATGTCACGGAGAAGCTTTCTTCTCTTGGACCTGTCGGCCTCGCCTTCTACGCCCTTGGCCTTTCCGCCATCAGCGATGCCAACCACCGCTGATGCTTCGCCAAGATCTGCGACTATGACCTTCACTGGGTTCGAGGTTGCGCAGTATATTGATGAGACTTCACTTACAGCCTTGACACTGTTAAGCACGTTTATAGGATATGCGTTCTTGAACATTATCACAAACGTGTGGCCCGCGCCTATAGCCCTTGCATTTTTCTCAGCCAGCGACACAAGCGACGCGTCGTTTCCCTCGCTTCTCACCAAGCATGGACCGCTCGCCTCGACGAAAGCCACGCCGAACTTAACCCCGGGCACAGCGCCGGACATCGCCTCATAGAGGTCCTCTGCGGTCTTTATGAAACCGGCATGCCCTATTATGACCTGGGTTTCATCGTCCTTCTCTATGCTCACGGCGTTTATCTCCATAAGCATCAATTAGGAATTGCACAGATACAAATAAGAATTTTAGCGTTCGAATAGATTCATGCCATCGGTAGCAACAATCATGCACAAGCACATTGTCGGGGTAGCTCCGGAAACTAAGCTTTACACGGCGCTTAAGCTTACCAAAAACAGCGCCGTTTCGGTACTGCCTGTGCTTAAAAATGGAAAACTTGTCGGTATTATCACAAGAAAGGATATTGAGAACGCGTTGGCAAAAGGCACGAGCGACGGCGCAGAAGTTGGCACGCTTATGAAGAAACCTGTTTTTGTTGAGCTCGACTCAAGCATAGATGAAGCTGCTGAAATTATGATTAAGCATAGGATAACCAGGCTGCCGGTCGTGAACAGCAAAAAGGAGATGATCTGCAACGGCATCGTGAGCTCTTCGGACGTTGTTGCCGCTAAGGCTTAAGAAAAAAAGGAAAAATAGAAATTTACCTTGTTAGGATTATCTGTATCGAGCTCACTTTGGATTTTGTCCCATCCTCGTTTGAGAGCTCCTCAGTGCCTATCGATATGCTGCCAACCTTTGCATCAGCTATGAACCTGTTTCTGGTTATCTCTGCTATATCGACAGCCCTAGAGATTGTATTGCCTCTTGCTTTTATTGTCACTGACCTTGCGCCGTTGTTGAACTGCGTGACAACAGCAAGGACGTAGTTCATGGCTGACTTCTTACCGACATACACCACGTTCTCAGGTATATGCTCTGCGTTCCCTTCTGCGTTTTCTATTTTGTCGGACATATTTACACCTGTTTGTTACTTGCATTACTAGATAATTATCACGATTTTACTATTTAAATCTTGCTGTGGCTCGCTTCTCAATGCCTGCCGTGGCGAATCCCAGCCACAGCCTCTTTTATAGATGACTTTTTAATCACCTGCGCCTTTATCGCTTCTGCCTCGATATTCTTTTCCTTAGCTATGCGGTCAGCCTGTCTGAGCTTGTTCGCGTAGACATTGTATGCAGTTTTAGCCGCAGCAAGCGCATCGCGCTCGTGGATGTTTTCCAAGTTTATGCCCTTCGATGCATCTTTCTTTTTTTCAACGCTTATGTCCGCTTCTGGCGCATAGAGTACGGCACCGAAGATCGCAGAAATCTTGCTTATCGTTTTGCCTACTTTCTTTTTATCAGAAGCCACAATTATCGGAGTGCCAACGCGATTTATTCTCTCTACAAACCAATCTGTGCCTACGGAAATGCCATAATCGAGGTATGCAACACGCCCGTCGAGAGTCAAGCAGGCTATCGCCGCGGTTTTTCCTGGGTCTATGCCTACTATTATATAGCTCATTCAATCTAGCATAAAGTGCTGTTGGCGTAGCATATGCCGTTTACAGCGGTCTGCGGTAGCGTCATGTATTCGCAGTTGACTATGTCAACAGGCGTAGAGGTTATGTTGTAATATTCTGCAAGCAGCGCTTGCCTGTTCATTATGGTTGTTGAGTTAGCGATGCAACTGTCAAGATCCGTTATGTTAAGCGAGGATTCCCTTGCTATTGTCATAAGCGTTTGGTTAGACATGTAAGATCCAGAATATGCAGCATACAGGTTTGTGGCGAATCTTGAAAAATTGCTCTGCGTTGAAGCGCACAGCACATACTTTGAAAGCGCCTCAGCGTTGAGCTGGCCGAATCTTGAGCCTATAAGCGATGAATAGGCTCCATAAAGCACTTTTACAGAAACGTTGACTTTGCCGCCGAACCTGCTTTGTATGCTTGTTGCGTTAAGCAGGCTGGCTATGCTTCCAGGAGCATATGGGTCAATGAACCAAAAAACTTGCAATGGATACTGGCTCTGGCATGCGAACTTGCCATTTACTGCTATCACGCCCTGTGACACGACCCTATTCGGAATTATTTTGGATGGCATTATGGTTTGCAGGTAAGGAGTGGCGTTCAGCGTTGTTCCGTTTATCAGAAGATAAAACATAAAGCGCGTGCCAGTAGCGGGATTTGTTGCAGGTATGGTTGCGAGCCAGCTGCCCTCACTAGGCAAGTAAGCGTAGCTTGCGTTTTTTATGTCGGAAAAATAAGCAAGCAGAGATAGCGAGCTATTTAAATAGGCGTAGCTAGCAAGAACCCTTTCGGCTTGAGCTTCGACTTCGGAAACGTTGTGCAAAGGCACCACGCATTTTCCATTCTGCAGGCCATATGTGCAGTTCAGCGGCTGCGTCGAATTCGTCACGTTTCTTATTAGCACAACAGGCTTTGAGTACGAAACCACAAGCAACAGCGCTACCAGTATCGCTGCGAGCACTATGAGCGAGATGTGTATTGTATCGAGATAACCGAATCTGCCCAGTTTTTTGACTACGAGCTCAGGCTCTTTTGCATTTTCATTTTTTTGTTTTTTTGCCTTTGCAATTTCAGCCATTTAAGCACCTCGGGCCCGACGGGATTCCCACATCTGGGTATGGATGTTTTGAACCCGCGACCATCACCTTAGGACGGTGCTGCTCTGTCCAAGCTGAGCTACGGGCCCTTGAGGTATATACGCATAAAACAATAATAAAACTTTGCTGCAACATAAGGTATTTTATTGCTTGGCTGAGTCATATGCACATGAATGAAATAAATTTTGTGACAAGCAACAGGAACAAGTTCGAGGAAATTAGGCTGCTCGGCGAAAAGCGAGGCATAAAGGTAAACTGGCTGAATCAGGCGAAATTCGAAATACAATCCTATATTATAGACAGCATAGCCGAGCTCGGAGCGATAGCCGCGTTCTCAGCTTTGCTGGTCCCGCTTATAGTAGAAGACACAGGCCTGTTCATAGATTCGCTTAACGGCTTTCCGGGCCCGTATGCCGCGCAGGTCTACAAAAGTGTAGGCTTGAACGGAGTTTTGAAGCTTCTGGAGGGCGCGCGGGACAGGAGTGCAAGATTCGAAACGGTAATATGCTATGCTAGCGAAAGCGATTTGAAACTCTTCAAGGGCGTTACGAAAGGCACCATAGCAAACAGCATAAGCAATGGCAGAAATTTCGGCTACGATCCGATATTCATACCAGAAGGCAAGGAAAAGACTCTGGCCGAGCTCGGCATTGATGAGAAGAACAAGCTTTCGCACAGGGCCAAGGCGTTCAACGCCTTTGCCGACTATTTCCTTGAGAAGGATAGCTACTGATCCGCAAATATCTCTCTGAGCCTTCGCATGGGCTCGCTGTCAAAATGCTTTCTTATAGGATCTATTATCTTGCCAAGCTCCTCTGCCACTGAAGCTTTGAGATCCTGAGGATGTATTTTGCCTTTGATGTATTCCGATTCAAGCTCTGCATACGAAGCGAATGTTACAGTGCCGCCGTACTTGCTCTCGCGATCTATAGTGAATTCCTTGCGCTCGTGGAATATTATGTATTTCGCTATTTCAAGAACTGGATTCATTTCAGCCTGCTTCTCTGGGCACCACGCCTTTGCAAGCTTATCTTTTATCTGCTCATTCGAATCGTGTATAAATATTGCTGTCCATGGCTTGCTCTTGCTCATCTTTGCGGCGACAACCCTATCAAGCTTGTCTCCTGACGTTACTTCACCGGGCTTTGCGAGGCCGGCCAGCAGATGATGATGCAGGGCAACGGGCTTTTTCCAGCCGAGCTTTGGGAATATGTCTCTTGCAAGCATGTGGACTTTTCGCTGATCCATGCCGCCATGAGGAAAATCTTCGCCCAAGTATTTCACGTCAACGGCCTGCATCGGCGGGTATATGTACTGCGCCACATCCAAAGATTCGCTCTCGCTCCTGCCCATTATTGTGACACATCGCTTCGCCCTTGAAAGTGTTACGTTTGAAGAGAATCTCATTATGTCTTTCCAGTATTCGTCGTTGTTGTGGTATAGATCTGAGCCAAGAACTATTTTTGCCTTCGGGGCGAAGAATTTGAACGCCTCCCTGAAGTACTCGGAAGCTTTTATTATGCGCTCCCAGTCGCCACCAAGCTTCTTGTTTATGAAGCTGTGCCAATCTGCGAGATAGACAGTTGTTTCAATGCCGGCATTAGCAAAGTCGTTAAGCTTGTAGCCGCTTATCAGAAGCGAGCCTATATGCAGCAAGCCAGAAATTTCGTAGCCTATGTAATGCTTGGGCCTGGCTTCCGTTTCCAGAACAGACTTGAGCTCGGCTTCTGTAACCACCTCTTCAAGAGGCGGGGCCTTTATCAGATTTATCTTTGTGTCTATGTCCATAAAAGCCAATGATAATTCAAGCTTAAGATTTATAGCGGTTGTGTATGGCGCTTGCGAATTGCGGGACGCGCTGACTAGGATGTTGACAAATATTAAATCCTTAACCCCCACCCATTTTTAACGATTAGGTCATGCAACACAGCAACAGTAGGAAGGGACTATTCTTTGGATATAAGCCACATGTTATTGTAGATGCGGATACTGGTGCATCGCTTGCTGTGGATTTGATTCCTGCAAACACTAACGACAAGAAGATGTTCGCATATTGTACAACAAAGTGAAGAATGGCTTTGTGCTGCAGTATGGCGCGAAGTTTCTCGCAGATGCGCAATACCATTCATCAAAGATATACGAACAACTGCGCTATGACGGCATAACGCCTGTTATTCCAAGAAGTGGAAACAAATATCTCAAGACAGTAGAGCCGAAAGACCCAGACTATGGAAAGAGGTGGGCTGTGGAGCATCTCTTTTCAAGACTAAAAGAAATGTTTGGTCTTGCAAAGAACAGATTTATAGACATAAAGATGGTCACAATCCATGTATTTTCATGCCTTCTTGCAAACTTGCTGGAATACGTGATGCGATGGCCTTGTATTTGAAGAGGGGATTATATGTGAATGTCAACTTCCTAGCGCTGACGCTGTGCAAAGAAGTATTAAAAGGCGCAATATAGCATGTATGGTGCATGCATGGAAAGAGAGCAGAAGAATTCAAACTTCACATATATTCTGATCTATTTCTTTACGTGGCTCACTGGCATAATCTTCTTCTTCGTAAGCAAGGACGACAAGAGGAAGAAGCAGCATTCCATACAAGCCATAGTCCTTGAGGTAATCATGATAGTAATAGCCCTAATACCTTACATCGGGCTTCTTGATATACTAATCTGGCTGTATGGCTTGTACATAGGCTACAGGGCTTCAATAAACAGCGATGCCGCAATACCATGCATAACGGATTTTGCAAAGAAGTACGCCTGAAGCATTAGGTTATTATATTTATGCATGATGTTTAAGTAGAATTATGGAGCTGAATGAGTTTTGGGAGATAGTAAATGAAGAAAACAAAAAGTTGCTATTGATGCGGCTTGTCGATTGGATTAGAGATAAGAGCACAAATATCAAGGATGCGAAAAGAAAGTAGGCATTCATTAGCGCTTGGACAAGCGGCGGTTTTGAGCTTCAATTCTTTGAAGACAAAATACTATGGGCCCGCGGAGAATCGAACTCCGGATCTTCTCTCTGTGAAAGAGACGTCTTGCCACTCGACTACGAGCCCTCAGATAAATTAGCACGCAAAATATTATATTTGTGCAGGTAGACAGTTTAGTGTTTCTGTGGAAAGCAAAACGTTTGCATTAGGTATTGGCCTGATACTACTAGGGATAGCTGCATCCATTGTCTGGCTTTTGCTGCAGGAAAGCGTAGTCTGCTCGTGCCCAATGATACCTGCCAATGCCACGCCGGTCCAGATACGCAGCATATGCCATTGCGGCACTGACTTTCTGCTGCTTTACATTGGCTTCTTTGCAATCTTTGCCGGCTTCCTTGTGCTTTTGTTCAATGACAGGATAGACGCTGCGCACAAAAAAACAAAAAGGTAAACTTTATGCAGAGCATCATATACTCGATTTTAATATATCCTATAATCTACATACTTCCAGCATATGTGGCAAATGGGGCGCCAGTGCTATTCGGAGGCGGCAGACCGATAGACGGCAACAAAAAACTCTTTGGCAAACCGATTTTCGGTAAGCACAAGACAATAAGAGGGCTTATAGCCGGACTGCTTACGGGCTTTGTTTTCGCTGCGATAGAGGGCCTTTTTCTGCCTTACATGCTTGCCATAGGCATATTTGAAAGTGTAGGCACGCATGTTGGCGATCTGCTTGGCAGCTTCGTGAAAAGACGTCTCGACATACAACCTGGAACTGGCGTGGCGATACTTGATCAGTACACGTTCCTCTTTTTTGCTGTGTTCCTGGCACTTCCATTTGGCCATTTGCCAGACATTTACGGCTTGGTCTTCATCGTTGTGTTTACAGGCATACTGCACAAGCTTACAAACGTCGGCGCCTATCTTCTAAGGCTAAAGAAAGTGCCGTGGTGAATAGTGGAAGTTTCAATTCAAAGAAGCAAAAAGCGTTTAGAGGGTGGGGAAGATTTATTAGAATATGCTCTAAACGCCAAGCTAAATATTGGAAGAATAAGCTTATAAAGCTTTCTCGCCTATCGCGCCGTTTTTAAGCCTTATGCCACGGCGTCATTCGGCTTAGGTATTGATGCCATTTAGCTATTTGGAAAAGGCTAAGTGCTTGCGTTTGCTGTGCTGCTGTTTGCAAGACCCGTTATCTTGTAAAGGTAAAATGTAACATTCCATGAGTAGTTGTCAAGGCTAGCGCTCGCTATCGGGTACATGTTGTATGCATGCATAATCTGCTCGCATTGCTGTTCGTTATCCGCCACGCCAGCTTCGTTTATATAGCAGCTTATGCTGTAATCGAAATACAAGCAGCCCTTTGACATATTCATAAGTTTTGTTTCGTATCTGCTTTGGTTGATCCAGGTTGTGTAGATGTTGCCCCTGCCGAGTATATACCACAGCGGTGGCTTAAATGTCAAAACGAAACAGTTGCTAGGTATCTGTTGGTAATTCTGCATTATGAATCTCTCGTCGTAGCGCTCTGCGGCAAACGGATATATATGATAAGGCGATATTGTAACTATCGTTGCAAACAGCCAAAAGGCTTCGCCGAATAAGATAACTAGCATCACCGCTATTACCGCGTAGTCTGTAGCTTCAATATGCGACTTTGGTTCGTTTGGCTTTCTAAGTTTAACTCTTGCAACGCCTACAAGATTAAAAATCGAGATAAACCCATATGCGGCCAATATTGCGATTGCAGGAAATGCACTGGCGAAATATCTTACATCGTCACCGGCGCCGTAATTCACACCTCCAGCATAGTAAGAAGTGTAGAAAATAAACACTATCAGAAACCACGAAACAAATATTGTCAGCTCCCTGTATTTTCTATTGCGGAGCAGGGCTATCGCGCCGATTATGGCAAATATCGTATAGGTCAATGGGAATTCATCGTAATAATATGAGTTAAAAGTCGCAACATAGACTTTGTCAAAAGCGCCGAACCAGAACTCTAGATTCTCCAACAAGTCGTTTTTCAGGTATGAAAGACTGAAATTTGGCTGGCCCGGAGGTGCACCGAAGGAGACTTGATTTGCGGCATATATGTAGAGTAGGTCTGGAGAAATTACGATTGCAGCAACAATGACTAGCAATAGAAAGCTTTTGATCTCCTTCCTTGCATGTTCGCCTTCGAATTTATCCCTATCCAATAGCAGAACAAGTAGTAATATCGGGATTGCAAATATCATATCAACTTTTATGCTTAGCATGTATGCGATTGCGAATGCTGATGCGATCCCAATCTTCATGCTTTTTCTTCGCATATACGCAGCGAGGAAAAAAACTGAAAGAAGGAGGAAAGTAACTGCTGGCGCATCCAGTATATTGCTTCTTGAGTAGCTCATGAATAAAGGTGTAAATGCCAATATGGCGCTTGACAAAACTGCAACTTTTTGATTCCTAAGAAGCAGAAACGCCGCATAGAATATGAAAACTATCGCAAGAACTGATAAAATAAGTTCCATATTGTATGCAGCAGCGAAATTTACACCGAATATGGAAGACGGGATAGCTAACAGAAACGACCAACCAAGTGGCTGATGTATGAATCCTGGTGTGCCTGGCACACACATGGTGGCGTTTGAAAAACTGCATACTGCTGCTATGTGTTCTGTAAGCATCATCTTTGCTACGCTTACGTATATGTATTCATCGTTATAAAGCAGATGCGTAGGCTTTACAAAAGCAATTTCTAGAAAAATAAATATGATGATGATTAATATTAGGTATTTATAATATGGTTTGTTTATGCCACTTACAGCCTTTTTTATCTCTTTATAACTTAGCGCCGACGCTACGATCAAACCTATAAATAATATAGCATAATAGTAGAAGTAAAAAGCCTGCATTGGCTGCTGTTGAAACGAAGTCAATATCTGCATGCTGATACTAAATAGCACCTGCGCTGATATCAGTGCCATAAAATCATTGCTTTTTCTTGGCTTTTGAACCTAAACCACGCTTTACCTTTACTGGCTTATATTGCAGTTTAAAGAAGAGGTATATATAGATAAGCACCACAGCTACTGAAGCTCCGTACAAAATTACTTTTTGACTTAAATGGTAAGGGGAGGTCTTTTGGGGGTTTATTTCGATTGTTGTAGTTGCTTTCGGAGTAGAATTTATGTTTGAATTGTAAAAGTTTATGTCAGACGAATTTGAATATGAGTATGGAATTGAAAAGCCCGGAAGAATGGTCAATCCTTTGAAAGTGATTTGTGATGAGTCGATTACCGATGCCCCATATGATGAGCTATTCTGCGTAGGATGTATTGTGGTGTTATACACATTTATTCCTGTTGAATTTAGGATCTCTATGCCATTTCCATAGATATTGCAATTTAATAAGGTAACATTATTTGAATGCTGTATTATGAATCCATAATGCGTATCTTCGATGGTTCCATTATCGCAGTTTATTGTGATGTGTTTTCCAGTTATGTATGCGCCTATATAGCATTGGGCTCCAGGAATCAGTAGAGGCGCGTAGGTAGATAAAGGAAGAAGCCTTCTTACCATTGCATATGAACCACTTTCGTTGATTGGATTAAACGGTTGCGTCTGGTTAAATAGGGTGCTGCAAAATGATAGGCCATAACCAAAAGATGGCGTAGTAGAATCTTGAATAAAATGTCCTTCTTTTGGTATATAACCTGGCGCCAGTATAATAGATGAATTCATTCCTATAGCCAGTTTTGAGGTATAATTCAAGTAGTATATATATGTGCCATTCACGTATTCGGAGTAATTTTTGGAAGGAAACGATAAGAGCTTAACTAGTGAAGTGCCGTTCATAAGCGAGTTGTTAAGCGGGTTCATTATGAAGCCAATGGATGTTGAATATCTGTATATATATGCGCTGAAATTCCAATTAGCGTCTTCTGGTGGCACAGCTATAAACCATCTTATTGTCATTTTGTCTTTGCCATTATCTGGTATCGTATAAAAATTGAATTTTGGGTAGATTGGCGCTATGTAAACAGGCATCAGGGTCGTATCTTTTGTTATATTTAGAAAGTACATTACTAGTTGGTCATATGCAAAGAAAGAGTATTCTATCGCATATGGATTATAGTTTACCTTGCCTCTGCTTGTTAGAGTATAGCTAGGTAGCATAAACACTTTGCTACCGAATATGTTACCGTAGGGCCTTCGCGTTAAATTTTCATAGATTGCACTCTGATTTTGCCCGTAGACACCAAATTGCATGGTCTTGTTGAGACTCTCCACCAGATTTACAATGTAGTTGCTAAATGAAGGAACCATTTGCAATTGTGTATTGTTTATGGTTATGGTATTGTTAAAAAGAGGGATTATGTAGCTAAATGCAGCAATTCTATTGCCGAATAATGCGGTTGAATTGCTTCCAAAAGGCTCAAATACGCTCACATTTAGAAAATAGCCTACGGTCACGCTTGAATTTTGACCATTGAATATAGGAATGAAATTTGCAGTAATTGGACTAACAATATCCGCATTTGAATTATTTCCAAGCATTATCTTCGTGTCATTGAAGGTGCAGTTAAACATAAAGTCCTTCGTGTTTGATCCTTTAAAGGTTATTTCTGAATTTGTATTAAATATGGTATTTCTGCAAAGGATTTTCGAGTTTGACACTCCCGATGCAATTGTTATATTAAATGCACTGCAGGTGCCATTGGTTAAAAAGTATGAAGCATTTGACTTTAGTATCGACAAATTGCATGATGAATGAGCATTGATCGCTGGTTCGCTTGCGTTTGAAATTATGGACAAAAACAGCATGGTAAATGCCAAGTATAATATATAAGCAGGGATACCAGAAAATTTAGATGCTCCATCCATTTCGCGCACCGTTTCAGTAATAAAAAATCTCCGAATAATCTAAGCAGTTAAGCTCGCGATGTTTCACGATTTTATTTGCTGGTAAATATTTATATATTTTTGGCATTATGTATGGAGCATATTTTGCAAGCTTTTTGTTTTGCGTTTGTGTAGACTTCCTAATTTTAACCTTAGGCCTAATATTTTCCTAATGAAATAGAATATATTAGTTGGCCTTACTCTTGTTATTCTGGATTCATGATATTTCACAGGCAATTCATATATAGGTATACCATTCTTCTGAGCTTTTATTAGTAACTCAGAGTCGAAAAACCAACCATCACTCTCTATACTTCTGCAAAAGTTCTTCAAGCTAGAATCGAAAAACTTAAAGCCGCATTGATGATCTGAAATTTTCGAATTAAAAACAAGCTTCAGCATTATGTTGTATACTTTACTTGCTATGAGTCTGGAGACTGTTCTGTCAGCCTTTATATTTTTGTATCTTGAGCCTATTACTATTTTATTGCCTTCTTCTACAAGCTTTACTGCTTTCTTCAGGTATTTTATGTCTACTGAAAGATCCGCATCCATATATCCGATTATGCTAGCATCTGTAAATCGCATCGCATTCTTTAGCGCCCTGCCCCTGCCAAGCCTTTTTTCTGACATTATGTATTTTATATTGTGCGTTAATGAAAATCTTTTAATGAATTCCTTCGAACCATCTGTAGAACCGTCTTCAGCAATTATTGCTTCGCCTCTGAGTTTTTTAACTTCTTTATATGCACGCGGCAGGTTCTTAGGAAGACTATCCATTTCATTATATACAGGTATTATGAGGCAGAATCTTTTCATAAACTCATCAAAATATTTGCTGTCTATTCGTGAGTTAGTGCTTCATGATTTACCGCACTGAATTCTAATGGTAATAATTAATTTTATCTATTGACTTTGTAGAGTTTGATATAATTTTTACTATATTGAGGCAGTAAGCGATTTTCTGGGAAGTATACTTCTGTCCATGAAGGGCATACCATTGAACTATTCGGGAGGCCAGACATTGTAATTACATAGTCATAATTTTTAGTAACACTGCAATTCGGTACTTGCAAATTGTAATAAATAAACCTGCTTATATTATTGAATAGCATAAATTCTTCTATATCTGGAATTTGAAGCGGCATATATATAGTAGTTGTATTTGGCATGGTATTTAAATAGTTGGCTAGATCAAAGATTGGAAGCATTTGATTGAGGTAACCATAATATGCAGTAATGTCAAGATACAAAGATGAATAAACTATGAATACTATTACCGCAGAAATTATAGAAATCGTTGGAACTAGATGTTTTTTGCCATATGATTCATATATATTTACGAGGAATGCAGCGATAGTTATCGCAACTGGCGGAGCTATTATTGGAAGATACTGCCAACCGCGAGGTATCATGGAATAGCTAAAAGGGGCCATGCCAATTTTCATTGGGCCGACCCATAAGTACAAGAGTGTAAAAAGAGCCCAGAAAATCGCGGTGTATGATTTTTTTACTCTTTTTATTAGGAGATATGGTATGGCGATATAGAACACATAAAATATATAGCCAATATTTATGCCAGACAAGGCATCGAAAAAAGGAGGCAGAAGTATGGCGTAATATGGTGTTATTACCGAGAAATGTGTATAACTTGGCACGGTTATATACTCAATGTTTATTTGGAATATTATGAATGGATTGTTAGACGCCAAGAAGCCATATAAAAGGATTAAGGCTATACCGAAAATAGCTCCACTTAATATGTGTACACTCTTTAGAGACACGCGCTTCTCTTTCTTATGCCTTTGATAGAACGCCAATATAATTACATACACAAGAATAGTAACAGCTATGATAATTCCGAGTAATGAAGCAAGAAACGCGGCAATTATAGATAGGCCAGAGACGAAATACCATTTAGAGCTATTTTTAAGGTACCCTTTCATTGCACCATAAAAAGCGAGTGTAGTAAATAGTGCCATTGGAATTGTTTCTTTGCTTGTTCCAGATAGGTATACCATTAAAGGGAAGACTGACAGTATAAGAGCGGCAATTACACCCACATATTCATTGTATATATCTCTACCAGAGTAAAATGTTATTATAATTATAAGCGATGATGCAATAATATCCCACATTGCACTTGAAAGAAAATTTATGCCGAATAATAGATAAAATATAGACATTGGCAGAACTTGCATGATTCTTGCTGTATAATAGTAGTTAGTTGTGGGATAAAAAGTTCCATGAACTACATCGTATGCTAACATTTCATATGCAGTGTCATCGTCAAAAAATGATGGCGCCATCGGATGCGTGGATAGATATGTTATAAAATAGATAAGTATCAAAACAAGTGCAATGTATGCAATTTTGGCACTCTTTTTTTCACTATTCCTGTCAATGCCTTTGATTGAATTGTGCGTATGTTGACTTTCAATACGCGGTTTGTCTTTCATCATGTCACAAAAATAAGTTATCTAATAAAAATTTAAAATATGGAGTAGCACGATAGAAACAAATAATATTTTTGATAGGGATGGCAAGTTATAGAATTTTTGAGTTTTGCACGCGCTCTATGTGACTTGTGGAATAAACTGCTTAATATAAACCACATGCATAATCTTCTCAATGTCAAAAAAATTGTAAATAGATGTAGCTAGTATCTGAGCTCATACTTGCTGAGTTGTTAATTCAATTTTCGTTTATCGCAAAGCGGTGTCACTATTCACGTTTATGGCACTGTAATTAAAACAGCATCATATGAAAAGTAGTGTTATAGTCCGAAATATACTAAAATTTCATAATGGCCTATAAAGCAAAAAGCAATGAGAAAACTTGCAACTGTTTTTAGCTCGCACTTACATTGCTATGAAGTAGCGCACTTAGAGGTATGCTTTTTATAATTCCATTCAAGCCACCTATTATTGCATAATTTTTAGTGATTACAAACTCATTCTCTAGATGAGGCATGTTGATGTTAGTTTCGTTTATTATGTGTCCTGTCGTCGCATTAACGACAAACATTACCCCATTGTCATTTGCTATAATAAGGGTACCATTGTATACGTTGGGATTGCTCTCGCACTGCCCCGTGTTTATGGCCCATAGTGGCCTTCCAGTGGTTATGTTTATTGCGAACAACCAGCCGAGGAAATTGGAATCAGCGAAGGCTATGCCATTCCATATTGTTATTGGCGAAATTGAATTTTCGGTGAAATTTATGTTCGTTCCATGGATCGTCTGAGGCTGGTTTGGCACCGCAGTTTCATTTAATACTTGGTTCTCATTTACCTCCCATAATATCTTGCCTGTTGTGCTATTGAGGCCGACAATAACAGGATTGCCATAAACGCTCTCAAATAGATAACCAGTAACTACAACCCCATTCCAGTAGGCTGGGGTTACATCATTTATGCCGCCACCTGCGTGCGTAAAGTTGGCAGTCCAAATTATTTTATTCGTAGTAAGGTTTACAGCAAAAAAATGAAAATTCTGCGGAATAGACGTTCCGTTTGAAAAGTTTGCGGCGCCACCGCCAAAGTATGCTGTGCCATTCACCACAAGCGGTGATGATAAAGTAGTTGGCACATTTGTCGGTATTATCGTGATATACATTCCGGTCGTAGCATTAAGAACTATCGCTCCGCCACCTCCCATTGAAGGTTCTATGATTTCTCCGTTGAAATATGCAGGTGTTGCTATCTGCGTAAAAGAGGTATTGTACTGCCAAACAAGTTTACCGTTAGACATATTTAGGGCAATTATGCTATAGGCATAGTTCCAATATTTTACTGGAGCTTCCAGATTGTTGCCAATTGCAACTATAAGTAAATTCCCTATAGTAAGTGGCTGTGTCATTATCTGATCAGGAAAATTGTGTCGCCACAATATTCTACCTGTATTTAAATCGATTGCAATGACAGAGCCGTTGGTTAGATCGTATCTTTGCGAATCAAGATATTTAAAGAGCCCAAACGTTGTAACAAAAAGCTTGCCATCATATATTGTTGGTGTAGCAAAAATAGCCTCGCTCACGTTTATATTTATTGGGTTTATAGAGATATTTACATAGTAGGTATGATGAATGTTGCCATCTAATTGATATACGGCTTGTTCAGCTACTGATAATGGAATGCTTTGGGCGGTTGATGTTTGTATGTTGTTACTAGTTAGTTTATTTATAGACAAAAAAATAATCAGGAGAAAGATTGCCAGAATAACTGCAGCAAGTATTATATGACCTTCGGTAAACGTATTCTTATTTTGCGAAGTCATTACCGCACCATATTGAATTTTTATATATGAACTTAGAAACTACAACTTCTATTACTATAAACTTTATCCAAAATGTTATGTATTATGTTATGTATTGCATTGAATTTTTCCATTGAATTTTCTATAGTAACGATAGGACGTATGCAGATAGCACTAAAATCTACAGTTCCATGAATCAGTTTCTGAAGATAAACTTTCTTCGATTCAGCTATACAGTTGCTGCCTGGCCGTGCACTTGAATAGTTATTTAATGCTTTGGTGACACCCAGTCTTGTTCTGGCATGACATCTATCGAATACGAGTTTGTTAAGGCAACATATAAAAATATTGCATTATCAAGATAGGTTTATGCGAAAAAACACTGAGCAGACCTCTGACTTTTTTGAAATACATCAGATGCAGCTTTTGCTTGTTTTGATTATATTTTCTGGGATTATGTCGCTGATTTTACTTAAAGGGGTTAGCATATACGGAGATGATGTATCATATATATCTCTAGTGCCGCAAATAATCTCAGGGACTTTCAAAGAGTTCGCTGATATATTTTCAATACGCTTACTTATGATATTACCACTAGCCCTTTCTGTTTATGTGTTCGGATATAACAACCTTGGTGGAGGAGCTTATTCGATTTTGTGCTATCTTGGCGGAATTGCGATAACTTTCTTTATAGGCAGGAAGATTTACAACAGTCCAAAGACAGGGCTATTAGCAGCATTCCTTTACTCAATTTATCCTATGTCTGTAAGGTACAGCAGCACAGCTGATGTTGTTAGTCCAACCGCGTTATATCTAGGGCTCTCTCTGCTTTTCTTTGTATACGCCAAAAATGGTGGTAGCAAATGGTTCTATGTTTTTTCAGGCATTTTTACATTTCTTGGAGCTCTCGTAGATCCGATCTCTTATGTATATGCTTTTGTCTTTTTGATCTATATCGTAGCGGTCTGCATTTTTAGCATTTATATGAAGAGGAGCCTGCACGTAGATTATTTCCCTTTCCTTTACTTCTTAGGGATTATAACTGCAGTAATTATACTCGGATTTGTAAATCTATGGATTGCAACAACGGGTGAGCCATTTTATGAACTGAATGTAACGAGCAGTTTCTACAGCAGCACAGGCACTCCTAACACAATATTTTATACCAATGCGAACTTGATGTTTTATGTCAAGGGTATGTTCCCTTACAATTTTACTGGAGAACTATTTTCCGGGCACTTCGGAAGCTTTGCAACCACGTTTAAAGACTTATTCTCTGCGTATGCTGTAACGCCAAATGATGTCGGCCTTTTTGCTTATTTTCTAGTTATTTTCGCCATTTATATATTAGTAAGAAAGGATAGGAATTCCTATTTTCTTCTCGCTTTCTCGACGCTTGCCATGTTATACTTAGAATTCGGCACAATGAGCATAACGCATTATTATCCAATATATAGGCTTGTCAGATTTACTGTAATCATATCTATTCCGCTTATGATAATACTCGCCAGAGGCTTAATAATTTTGATAGACAGAAAAAGAAAGAAAAGTGTATACAGGTTGTTTGGCGGCATTGCCGTTATCGCGTTGTTGTTCGTGACATCATTGCCTATCGACTACTTTTGGTATGCATTAAACCACAATTCCATGCTTTATAGCGAATTAATAGCAAACAGATTGGAAAATGCGCCTAATATATCGAATTCCTATATTTATGCGCCCACATTGATGAACACCTTCATTCAGTATTATATGGCATTTAGACCTACAAAAGGTGTATTGTTCTATAATAATGGAAACTATTCAGGATCGTTTCTGCCAACCTGCTCAAGCATACCAAATGGGTCGTATCTGATAATACCTTCAAAAGTTGCATTAAGCTACATAGATTACAATGGCTCTTGGCCAGTTCCAAATCCATGGTATATAAATGAATCATGGGCATTTGATCCATCTATATGTAATCTGACATTGTATGCAGACATTTACAACTATTCTCAAGTAAGAGCCGCCAGGATAGTCGACTTAGAATATAGTGGCAATATCTATTATAAAAAGTAACTGCGCATTGAGTCTATTGAAAAATGCAATGCAGTGAATGAGTATGTTGCTTGCGTTGTTGTTTATTGTGCTTTCTGTTTTGCTTGGAGTCAGTATTCTATCTAAGATTGATTTTGCAAAAGGCGTTATAGTAAAATTTACGTTTGGTTTTCCAGTAGGTATGATTATATCGAGTTTTATACTTTTTGCACTCTATGCTGTAAATGGATATTTCGACAACACTATATTTTATGTAACTTTGGTTTTGATCGCTTCAATCACAATCGTGCTGTTTTATCCATTCAGATTCGACAAATTTAGTGTTTATGATTACACCAACCAGAAAAAAGAAAGGACAACATTTATGCATGTAACTATCTGGTCGCTAATTGTCTACGCGATAATCGCCTTTGTCCTATTAAGCTCTCTATATATGAAGAATGGAACGCTTTACTGCTTGGGCCCAGCAATATGCTCGGATCTCATGTATCATATAGGCATTGGCAATTCGCTGATTTATACGCATTTTCCACCGAAATACTTATTTACCATAGATGCGACTAATGTATTTCCATTTATCAGTGATTTTTATACTGCAGTACTAATCAGGTTTGGGCTAGGGTTGCAGTGGGCTGTGCTTCTGCCGGATTTGATACTCTTTTTTTCTGCGGTTCTCGGAACAGGATTTCTTGCATACAGGATTACAAAAAATTTATTTATAACGGTGGCTTCGCTCTTTATTTTCTGGTTTGGCAGCGATTATTTTATGGCGATAATTCTTTACTCCCTTAGTAGAGTATCAAGCTTAGTTCCAAACTTCCTTCAACCATTAAGCATAGTCTTAGGAGATTATGGAATAAATACAACTGGAATTGGAGCCATATTAAGTTCAGCACAGTTCATAGTAAGTGGATGGACGTCAATAATTTATCAAATGCTTCTGCCACAAAGAGATTTTGTTATGGGTCTGCCTATAGGCGTAATGCTCATATATGCGATTTACCTGATAGCGTTTGAAAAAGTCAGATTCAATAAAAAAGAACTCGTCTTTATGGGCGTGATGGCTGGCACCCTGCCTTTAGTTCATCCTGTAACGCTTGAGGTCATAGGCTTTGTTGGTATATTTGCGTTCGCATACATGCTTAGTGATAAAAAGCTTAGAAAGCTGGCAGTCTATGAGTTTTTAATTATCTTAATACCGCTAATCTGTCTTGCGGTACCACAACTAGCGTACATGACGCATCAGAAACTAGCCGCAGGATGGTATAAATTTGTGTATCAGAGCTTCATTCCGGCAACTGGAAATTACTTCCTATCTGCGGTTTATGGAATAGCAAATATCCTTATTTACTGGATTGAGATGGTTGGCATTCCATTAATACTTGCGATCATAGGCCTTAAGCTCGCTTCGAAGAAGGTCAAATTTATGTTTGTACCTTTCCTCCTACTGTGGATTTTCATAACCGTATATGCGGTACAGCCAAATCCTGTGGATTCAAACAAAATATTTGTATACGTTTTCATGATTATCAGTATTCTCGCGGCATACCCCTTATTTTGGTTATATCGTAAGAAAGCTCTGTTAGCTAAGATTGCGGCGGTTGTGATAATAGCTTCTATAAGTCTCAATTTTGCATTTGTGTACAGATACTGGGCATTGTCACCTCTGCCATGGATAACAAGTTCTGCATTCAATGCTGTTGGATTTATTTTGAATAACACGAACCAGAGTGCTATATTTGCTGTTAGCAACAACGATTCGTTGCTTCAGACAGTCTCTAGCTTGGCCCATAGGCAGACAATAATTTCTATAGAGTTTTATGTTTCGATAGATGAGTATACCTATCCATTACAGCTCCTAGATAAAATAAATACACAGGTTTTTGAAAATGGAAACTGTTCGGTAATAAGGGATTATAACATTTCGTATATATTTTATCAGGAAAGCAATACGAGCGGCGAAAAAGTATTTGAAAACAGCAATTTCGTGATGCTTTACAACACTACAGATAACTTGAGAAATAGAGTTATTGCAATCTACAAAGCAATCTGTTAAAGCTAATTGGATTGACTCGTGTTACTACTCAGAAGGGCGCTAATCGGAATGCTCTTTATGATGCCGTTTAAGCCTCCGATAATCGCATAATTTTTCGTCAAGACAAATTCGTTCTCAAGATGCGGGATTCCTATATCGGTTTCATTTATTATCCGCCCTGTCGTCGCATTAACGACAAACATTACTCCATAATCATTTGCTATAATCAGCATGCCGTTGTATACATTCGGATTGCTCTCACACTGGCCAGTGTTTACGGCCCATAGCGGCTTTCCAGTGGTTATGTTTATTGCGAACAACCAGCCAAGGAAATTGGAATCAGCGAAGGCTATGCCATGCCATATTGTTATTGGTGATATTGAATTTTCTGTAAAATTTATATACGTCCCTGGAAGTAATGGTGGTTGATCTGGCACTGCTGTTTTATTTAGTACCTGATTTTCATTAACTTCCCAAAGTATTTTGCCTGTTGTGCTATTTATTCCTACGATTACAGGATTACCATAGACACTCTCGAACAGATAGCCAGTCACTATGGTTCCATTCCAGTAGGCTGGGGTTACATCATTTATGCCGCCACCAGCATGTGTAAAATTTATGTTCCATATTATCTTATTTGTGGTAAGGTTGATTGCGAAAAAATGGAAATCTTGTGGAGTTGATGCTCCATTTGAAAAATTCGCCCCGCCTCCACCGAAGTACGCAGTGCCATTTACTACAAGCGGAGAAGATAGAGTAGTAGGCACATCAGTCAGCACAGTTGTTATATAATTTCCCGTCGTAGCATTCAGAACAATTGCTCCACCGCCACCCATCGCTGGCTCTATTATTTCGCCGTTGAAATACGAAGGTGTTGCTATTTGTGTAAAAGTGGTGTTATATTGCCAAACGATCTTACCATTGGTAATATTCAAGGCGATTATAGCATAGGCATAGTTCCAGTACTTCACTGGGGCTTCTAGGTTGTTGCCCTCAGCAATTATTACAAGATTGCCAACAGTAATTGGTTGTGTCATTATCTGATCTGGAAAGTTGTGCCTCCAGAGTATTTTACTTGTATTCAAGTCGATTGCTATGACGGAACCGTTAGTTAGATCATATCTTTGCGAGTCAAGATACTTAAAAAGACCAAAGGTCGTAACTAAAAGCTTGTTGCTGTATATTGTTGGCGTGGCAAAAATGGCTTCGCTCACATTAAGATTTATTGGATTTATGGTGATATTTAAGGAATATGTGTGGTGCAGATTTGCATCTAGCTGGTACACTGGAGGCTGGCTTAAAGGAAAAATGTTGCTGCTACTCGAAACTTGCTGGCTATTTATAGATTTATATAGATTATAGCTTCCCAAGACACCTAGGAAAAATATAAGTAAGATTCCGGCAGCGACCGCAACAAAGATGGGCGCATTAGGATGACCATTTTTATTTCGAGCCATATTTGACACCTGGAAAGCACATCCGAGCCTCGTTAGACATATTATTTTAATGATAAAAACCTTATTAAATGTCAGTCTGATTCCAGTTGCTCAGAAAAGTCACATTATAAGGCATACCATTGTAGCCATTTCCTGAATAGTCGTTGGCATCGCCATTGAGCGGCCACTATGCAGCGAGATTCCGCAGGTTTAACGGCGCGCCGCCTATACCCTTCAAATATAGAGTTTCTATCTCTCCAGCTGAAAGAGATGTATTGTAAATCTGCACATCCGAAATCGAACCGTTGACAAAATTGCCGTTATATGCTGGATTGTATCCCAGAGAAATAGGCAAATTGCTCCATATAAGTCCATTGAAGCTACCAGTTCCGGCTAGTTTTCCATTTATGTATGCATAAATCTGACCGGTAGTGCTATTGTATGTCCCTGCATAGTAGTACCATTTATTTGAAGAAATATTGACCCACCAAAATGCAGAGCCTTTTGAAACGCCATTGCCTACGTCGAAATGCCCAATGTGGCCACCCATTGCGACAGAAAGCTGAACACCTCTATGATCACCGCTTACATCTGTATGCCCATTTGCAACGAACCTTGGATTGTCTTCATAAATGACATTTGGCAGGTAGAACCATGCGCCTATGGTAATTGCGGGCATGTTGACTGTCATATATGGCGTAGATATGTGGCTTTTGGCGAGGGCGTTGAAACCTGCGACATACTGCGGCAATCCGTTGCTGCACGCTCCTTCAAACTTGACGCCCTGTACAGTCAATGAGCCATGCGGTCTGCATACTTGACAAAAACTTGAAGATGCATTATGTGAAGGCATATAATAGTTATGTACCCCAAACATCATCACAATGACTAACGCGATAGCAGCTGCCACAAGGTTATAGCCCATAATGTGCCTTCTGAATTTTCTTGCACCAATTTTGCCACTAATACGATAGTAAATTGCTGCCCAGTATAACATTGCAGCTCCACACATGTGGAAGATATATATTTTGATTTATTATTAAAGTGTTAAAGTTTTATATTTGTGCCGTTTCGTCGTTGAATGCTAGTATGGCTGTTTAGATTAAGGTTGCTGCTAACAGAGTTCCCCTAGCAGAGGCACGTCTACACAGTAAGCTTCTGTTGTTTTTGACTTATGCCTAACAAAAATCACACATTTTCAATAATGCCTGCTAAGTTGCTGCTTTATTGAGGTAAAGATAGATAGCAGTTTTGGAAACATCAGTTTCATTTTTTAGGAAGTCAACCTGCTGCCACGACGGACAGCTTAAGACATTATTTGAGCTCGATAATGTAGAATTTACGATTATTATATAATCGTAGTTCTCACTAGAACTGCAATTAGTTATGAATCCGCTGTAGTATTTGAACCTACTTGTGTTATCAAAATGCATGTATACTATTATGTTTGGTAGGTATGAAGGCAAGTAGATTGTAGTTGAATTTGGCAATGAACTCAAGTATGAAGCAAGATAAAATTGAGGCAGCATACTGTTCAAATACGAATTATAATTAAAAACGTTTGTTTTTGCTGAGGTAAATACCAAAGATGCAACTATTACTGCACCAATGATGAGTGCAGCTGGCCTGCGCTTTTTGTGCGCTGAATATATTTTTACTATTAAGATAGATGGCAAGATACACATTGGCGAAGAGAGCAGAGTTAAAAATCGCCATTCCTGTGGTATTGTAGCATACCTAAATGGGAAGAGATTTATGTACATAGGGCCAGCTATAAGGTATAAGAGGCCGAATGCAAACCAGAAAACCGGGAGGTATGATACCCTCACCTTTCTAAACAATAGATACGCAGATGCAGCAATTGAGATGTAAAAGAAGAGGCTTGTACTGATTACAGCTACTACAGGCTTAAAGTACAGGTTTGGAAGTAGTAGCACTTCATAATATGGTGAAGGTGCAGCTGGAGCTATGAAATATGGTCCAGAAGCGAATCCAATAGATATCTCAATGGTTAGTAGAGGATTGCCACTGACGATGTAATCAAATATAGTTAGTAGTGCAACTGAAAGCAGAACTCCGCTCAGTATATGGGCACTTTTCCGTGTTATTCTTATTCCAGTCAATTGTTTTGGGCTGATATACAAAATCAGCAGGTATCCTACAATGATTACTCCGATTACTGCGCCTAAAGGCGATGCGAGGAAAGCTGCAAATATCGAAATGCCTGTCACAAAGTAATATCTTGAACTATCTCTTGAGTAGCCCCTGATGAATGATAGCACAGCCAACGCTGCAAACATAGCCATTGGGATTGTTTCGTTTCCACTGCTACCAAGCATGATTAGAATCGGGAAAAAGCTGAGCAGAAAGGCTGAAAGCAATCCAGCATATTCATTGTAGAGCTCTTTGCCTATATAAAAGGTTATAATAACTAGGAGCACTGTAGAAATTATATTCCACATCGCGTTGGATAAAAAGTTTACGCCAAGCAGCTTGTAGAATATCGCAATTGGTATTATCTGCAGAAGCCTCGCACTGTAGGGAGGCAAAAAAATGAAGTCACTATTTCCTGTATAGAGCCAATAAGCGAGCATTTCATATGTAGTGTCATCATCATAGAAGGATGGCGCCATGAGGTGCGTGAATAGATAAGCGGCAAGGGATACAAGCAGCACAGCCAATAAAATATAAATGATAGCGTGACCTGATTTTTTGTCAGGCCTCGCGGATTTTGCATGCATAATTCCCATCTGCATTCATTGAACCGCCCTTATAGACATGACCACAGAAACATCAGCAAATTTTGATCTTCTTGCTTATAGGATGTTGAATTTTTAAATATTTATCTTTCAGGATAGGCCCTGATCTAGACTGCTCAAGCCCATGCCTAGTCGGAGAAAAATGCAGAAGGCAGAAAGATGGTGTTGCCAGAAATGGAGCAAAATTTAGCAAATGAGACCGCGAAAAACCCATGAATAGACTTATTAAATCGAAGCATGCAAAGGGAGAGCAGCAAAAAGGAGAGAAGTTACATGCGACTCCTATATATACTTCTTTATCAGCGCCTTTGCCAAGTTGATGCCTATGCTATCGGAAAGATAGCCGTAGCCATTAAGCTCTATTACTCCTATTTTGTTCCCAAAATAGAAAATTAACGTCTCTTCATAGATGGGTAAGCCTCCAGGGGCAGTCGCATTCTGTATTGCACTCTGGTTGTATGCAGCTATTGAATGCACATCGAAGATTGAGATGTTTAGACCAGCCTCAGAGAGGGTTGTAACCGTAGTGCTGTTATATATGTATCCTAACTGTGTGTTGTTTACCTCGTGGCTGAAAATCAATGTAGATGCTATATCTTTTGCTGACGACGCATTTGTCATGAGGAAGATTACAGAAGTTATCGCTACGGGCATATACGAATAGAATTTACTCCCAGTATAGTTGAATGTGGAGACACTTGAAGCCACGTATCCTGTGCTTCTCAGTGCAGGGATGAATACTGTGATTTTGTTGTTCATTATCTGGGCGTAGGATGCATTCCCGGTCGCCTGAACTACATCTGCTTGATTGAGATTGGCAAGACTATTGATTGGATTTGCGTACCAGTAAACAGCAATCAGGGCTGCTACAATGAATAGTATGAGTGCAGCAATTCCGATGACCTTTCTGCCTGTTAATTTGCCTATCAGCAATTTCATTTAATCTCGGTGCGAGTCCGCGGCTTTGGCCGCGCATTCTGGCTACGTGCCAGTTCTACTTAATTCAAGATAAATATGCGATGCTATTTCTTTAGTGTAATTGATATTGTAATGATTTAACACGCCATATATAGGCACTATTATCACATATCTTCCATATTGAAATGCAGCTTGGCTAAACTCAAGGGTATGGTATAGAGGTACGATTGTCACTATTGAAGAGTTTCCACCTATCCCTGGATTTGCCACATACGTTGCAGTATAAGTGTAGTTGCCATAAGATATATTCTTTTCAAGAATACTCAAAAGAGCTTTCTCCCCAAAAAGTTTATGAAAATCATTGAACGCTCCTGTTGCGTTTGAAAAGATATATACATTTATATTAACCACCACAGGATATGAAATATTTGAAAATTCTGGAGGCAACTGCAGTTGATATGAAGGGGGAGGCTCAGATGGGCCTAAAATTAGAGGCCCGGTGAAGTTAAGACCGTAGCTTTTTGCGTCACTATAGATTACAACAGAACCTGGCAGTACAGATGTCCCACTTGTAATAGGAATATAATGGTAATATACAGTATACATTGATTGATTTGGGAGCCCGTAGAGCGCATTTGTGATATTGTCAATGCTTCCAACCTGCAATAAAACAGTGCTTTCTGGTCTGTTTTCGGGTCTGACATATGCGATAATTATTATTGATACAAGTGCAACCAATGCGATAAGCAATGCTTTCGCCCTGCCATCGTATTTTTCTGAACGTTTTCTGTTCATATTTATCAGGCATTACAAGCTATTTGCATCTATAAGCTTTCTTATTAGGTAATTAGTGAGTGAAATAACGGCAGAATCGTTAAGCTCGGGGTATATACTGTATGTTGTGACGGAACCTATCACATTTCTGTATATGAAGAGCGACTCGAGCTGGAAGTCTGGAGACATAGGATAGCCGTATTTCTCAATATTGGTGGCATTAAATATAGAGGTATGCAGTACAGCCACAGACTTAATTATATGCACAGCCGTAGTTATGTCACCATATGCGAATGTATAATTTGAAATTGTCTGATTAGCATTGCCACTATAAAACATATTTGGATAAGCTGATGAAGCCGCTGCCTGGCTACGCATTATATACAGCGTAGAGATTATGTAGATCGGCAGACTTGTATGGTTGGCTGGATCTCCCTCCTCTTGGAAGAATGAAACAGAGATAAGGCGGTAAGCTGTGCTGTTTGGTGCTTCCACTACGCTATCTACTTTTATGCCGTTATATCCCACTATGGCTATAAGGCGGTTTATCTCAGAACTGTTTAAATTGAGTTCTGCATATGTGGTATAGTTTGCACTTGCATTTGCTAAGGCCTTGTTATTTTGCATGGACTGGTAATACTGAAGTGCTAATACTAAAACCAGCACAATAATTATGGCAAATAGTATGATTATAGTAAATAATACGACGCTCTTTGACTGCATTTCCCTCAACTAGCTCGTATAATTAACTATTAATTGGTAAATGTGGTTTGCAGCGCCGATTGTGTAATTTTGGTCGTAGTTGTCGATTGAATAATAGGCTCCCAGAACCATCACATAGTTTTTGTATAGGAACATGATGCTTTGATAGCCAAGGTCTTTGCCGACGTTTTGGCTTACTATGAAAGCATTGCTGCCTATATTAACTGGTCTGCTGATTATGTGATACACGAACGAGCTGTTTATTGTAGAGGTCCGGTTTACTTCTCCTTGGGGTACATACGAAGCTTCATACATTTTGGATGCATTATCTGCGCTGTTGAATACGAATACGGAAGCTGTGACTTGTAGAGGCAAACCTTGCGGGTTGCTCAGTGTTGGTGGTATAGTTAGGTTGTATGCTTGATAAATACTAGTTAGATTCAGCCAGGGCGCAGTGAAATTGAATCCGTAGGTGTCACTATCTTGGTATGTCAAATCGTGAAAGATAGATCCGGCAGGATAATTTGCTGGGTTTGTTACAGGCCCAAGATCTATGAAAATAGGTATATAATCGCTCGGCAGCGATGGAAATGAATACAGTGCATTTGTCTCGTTGACTATTTGCATCACGAAAGTATACTGGCTTTGTTTCGCAGGGATGATTGTAGTTGTTGTATTGGTTGTTGTGACTGCTATCGTGATTGGAGTTGTGGTTGTAGCAGGTTTGCTGCTCGTGGAAAGTTTAATAGCCACGAATAGCACAGCAATCAGGACTATCACTATAGCGACCGATGAAACAAGGACCTTTCTGCTACTTCCATTAGTATTTTTAGGATTGCTAACAGCGCCATTTTCTAGCTCAGCTTCAAAAATCATACAATCCACATTATGTAGCCAAATATCCGTCAACTATAAGGTTGTCTACTGGTGCAGCGTTTACATCATATACTGTTTCTGTCATACTCACTATTGTGATGCTTTCCACAGGCACTTGCTTGTTAGTCAATGGGCTAAATAGCATATCTCCTATTTTTATCTTGCTCGCCCTTATCAACTGCCCATTTACATAAAGCGGCTCGTTTGCATCTACTGTAAGGTTGCCGTTTATCACATATTCTTGGTTTACAGTGTGCGGCGTTACGCTTAGCACTACCGACGGTACCAGCTCGCCCGTTTGTGTATTGTACGAGAGCAATACCATTCCTGGGGAGAGTTTGTCTGCCTCAATGGTGGTGCCATTGAACATGGTTATGGAGGAGGTGCCTGAAAACGAAAGGTACTGTGTGCAACTGGACGTTGTATCGAGGTCTATTATGAAGCCGTTTGCCAGATAGTCATTAACCGGCGAGCCCACAAAGTCGTATACTTTCCCTATTCCGCTCGCGTTGTTAAATATCTGTATCGAATTTATAGTTATATTCTTTCCAAGCAATGGGTCATAATATACGTCGCCAACTCTTGCAGTATAAGCTCTAACCCACTGTCCGTTTATGAACATTATCTCTGTGCCGTCGACACTCAGATTGTTGTTGAAGATATACTTGTTTGTGGCAACGCGCGAATACACAGCTGTTATGACCGATGGCTCAAGCGTGTGCGAATACATATTGTATGAAAGAATAACAGTTCCGGGTTTAATCTCTGAAGCCAGCTCTGTTGTTCCGTTTGCAAGCTCTATGTTTGCATTGCCATATACGGAACATTGAGTTCCATAAATGCAGCTGCCAACAGTGGAACAAGTGCTGGTCGTTTTGGTTGCGGCATTGGTGGCTTTATTGGTGTAACTGGTGTATGAGGTTGCGGCATTGGTTGGTGCATTTGTGGCTTTATTAGTGTAACCGGTGTAGTGGGTTGCGGCATTGGTTGGTGCATTTGTGGCTTTATTAGTGTAACCGGTGTAGTGGGTTGCGGCATTGGTTGGTGCATTTGTGTCTGCATTGGTGTAACT